>WRCI01000064.1 GCA_009784145.1 Methanobrevibacter sp. | reverse complement strand
GGTGTTGGAACTGGAACTGCAATGCTTGCAGCTGGTTCTGGATTAACAGGATTAATCACAGCAGCAGTTATGATTGGTCAACCAGTTTATTTAATTGCACTTGCTGGTGCAGTTGGTGCAACATTGATGGTAGGAATTACAATGCTATTTGCTAATATAATTTATATCTTTGGTATTGGTGTTGTACCTTCATCTGCAAAAGTTGATGTTGACCCTATTACAAAATGGAATCAAGATAAATATGTAACTCAAGGTACTGAAGGACACGGTGTTCCAACTGTTTGTTTTGTTAGTGGTATCATTGGTGCTTTTTTAGGCGGTGCTGGTGGAGGAGTAGTTTACTATGCAATCCATGAAGCATTTAAAGGTTTATTCACTGCTCAAATGTTAGTCGTTGGTAGTAATATTATTGTTGCAACCCCAGCTATTGTTGGTGGTTTAGCAGCTATTGTTGCTATTGGTGTGTTTTTCGTTAATGCAGTTGTTGCTTCCTATAATATTGGAGGTACTATTGAAGGTTTCCACGACCCTAAGTTTTCAAGACTTCCTAAAGGAATTCTCGCTGCGGCGATTGTTTCAGTTGTTATGGGCATATTTGTATTTATTTTAACTACTGGAGGTGTTGCATAATGTCAGCTGCTGGTGGAGGTCCTGCTGGTTCTGCAATAAAACCTGAAATATTACTTATTTTAGGTGTTGTTGGAGGATTAGTTGGTCTTTATCTTGTTGGTATTAACCCTATTTTTGGTCCATTACTCGCTGCTCTTGGTGGAGTATGTGCTATTATATGGGGTGCTGATGCTATTAGGAGAGTTGCAAGTTATGGTTTAGGTACTGGTGTACCTTCTATAGGTTATATGTGTCTTGCTATTGGTATAATTGGAGGATTAGCTGGTCTTGCACTAGCGTCTGGTTCTTTATTATCTGGACTTGAAATTTTAGCTCCTGTTTTTGCATTGGTTTTCGCAATGGTATTAGGATTAATCATTGCTCTTATTGTAAAATTGTTAAAAATTATGAAAATTGCTGTTTTAGAAAGATGTACTGCTGAAATAGCTGGTGCTGCGGGATTATCTGTTGTATGTTTCTCAGCAGCTGTTGCAGGTAGCTATGAATTTGTTCATATTTTAGCTCTTGTAGTTGCAACAGGTATAATAGCAGTGTTCTTTATCATGAATTGTATGGCTATTCAACATCCATTCAATGCATGTCTTGGACCAAATGAAAACCAAGTAAGGACTCTTAAATTAGCAGCTGCAACTGGATTTTTATCTATGATTGTTACTGCTTTTATGACTGTTATAAATCCTCAGCTTGTTTTCGCAGGAATTCCTGCATGGATTCTTATATTTGTTGTAGGTTTAATTGGATGGTTAATATCTATTAAATTATACATTGCACAATCTTATGAAGAAGCAGCATCTGTTAAATGGGCTGGATTATGGCCTAAAGTTGAAGAATAGGAGGTAAAATCATGGTTGAAATGTTACCTTTAATTAAAATTGCCCCTGAATACAATTTAACTCTTGATCCGTCTACTGGTTCTGTCGGTGCGGCTCTTGGAAGAGAAGTCATAGTTGTATCAATGGATGAAATAAATGACCAAATCACAGCTTTGGAAGAAGCAGCAACTGAGTTAGTTAATTCTTTAGACCCTACTACAACCCCTATAGATTCTTACCCTGGAAGGGAAGGAGCATATATAACTCAAGGTTTAATTACTAATATAGCTTATGGGTTTTTAGTAGGTCTTTTAGTACTATTTGCAGCACTTCCTTTATTAACAAGTGTGGGGGTTTTATAGATGGCAGATAAAAAAGAAACTGCAGAAGGATGGCCAATAATTAATGGCGATTTTATTGCAGGAGACCCTGAAAGCCCTGTTGCAGTTACAACATTAGGTTCTCATAATGAAGATGTTGCTGCTGGTGCGGGTGCAGCTATTGCTGGACCATGTAAAACAGAAAATCTTGGTATTGAGAAAGTTGTAGCTAATATAATATCAAATCCTAACATTAGATTCTTAATATTTTGTGGATCTGAAGTTCAAGGACATATTACAGGTCAAAGTTTTGAAGCATTACATCAAAATGGTGTAGATCCAGATAAAAGAAGTATCGTAGGTGCTGATGGAGCTATTCCTTATGTTGAAAATATACCTGATGAAGGAATTGAAAGATTCCAAAATCAAGTTGAAACAATCAACATGATTGATAATGAAGATGCTGGTGCGATTGAAGCTAAAGTTAAAGAGTGTATCGAAAAAGATCCTGGAGCTTTCGAAGAGGATGCTTATGTAATTTCTCTTGATGAAAGTGGGGATGATGAAGATGATGGTGAAGAAATTCGCCCAGTTGCTCCTGAAACAGCTTTAATTGAAGCAAGAATAAGAAATATTAATACTCAAGTGAAAATGGTTGGTGCTTTACAGAGAACACTTTCTGGAAATTATTCTGGAAAAGTTCAAGGTATAGCTGTAGGCCTTGCATTCACTTTGATACTAGGAATTTTGTTCCTTCTATAGACTGGAGGTTTTGTTATGGTTAAACTATCAAATAAACCTAATATAAGAGGTATTAGAAATGCTGCTGAAGATACTAGGTATAAATCCCAAATGATTGGAAGAGAAGGAAGATTATTTGCTGGTGTGCTTGCTACAAGGATAAATGGAATGATATATGGAATAATACTTGCTTTTGTATTAATTGTATTGATTCCTTTCTTAGTAAAAGCTATTGGTATCTAAGAGGTGTTATGAATGTCTGATGAAAATACAATACCTCGAGTACTTGTTTCTGCTGATGAATACAATAAATCTATTGAAAGATTAGATGATATTGAAGAAAATGTTGAATTTGCTGTTGGTGAATATTACCAAAGGTTTGGTCAACAATTAGGTAGAGATATTGGTATTTTATATGGTATAATAATAGGCCTTATTATTTTGGCTGTAATTAATAAATATGGTTTGATAAAATTATTAGGACTCTAACTCTAGACGGAGGTTTTTATAAATGTTTAGATTTGATAAAGAACAACAAGTATTGGATATAGCTGGCATAGAAATTGGAGGCCAGCCAGGAGAATATCCAACTGTTTTAGCAGGAACCATCTTTTATGGTGGGCATAATATTATTAGTGATGAAAAAGCAGGGGTATTTGACAAAGACGCTGCAGAAGAAAGAATTAAAACTATGGAAGAAATGTCTGATGTCACTGGAAACCCTTGTTTAGTACAAGTTTTCGGTCAAACTGAAGAAGCTTTAGTAAAATACTTAGAATTTGTCGGGGATATATGTGATAAACCATTCCTTATAGATTCTACTTCTGGTCCAGCAAGAATGGCAGGAGCACAATATGCTACTGATCAAGGATTAGCTGAAAGAGCTATTTACAATTCTCTTAACATGGCTGCAGAAGCTGAAGAAATTGCAGCTGTTAAAGAATCTGATGTAACTGCTTCTATTGTATTAGGTTTCAATCCAATGAACCCAACTATTGATGGTAAAATTGATATGTGGGAAGATGGTGCTGGAACCATTGACCAAGGTTTATTACCAATGGCTGAAGAATGTGGAATTACTAAACCTTTAATGGATACAGCTGTTACCCCTCTTGGTCAAGGTGCTGGAGTAGCTGTAAGAACTTCATTTGCTGTTAAAAGTAAATGGGGATTACCTGTAGGTTCTGGTATTCACAATGTACCTTCTGCATGGGATTGGTTAAGAGGATACAAAAAAGATCACCCAGAGGCATGGCCTGTTTGTGATATTGGTTCTAACTTAATCCAACAAATGGCTGGTGGAGACTTTGTTCTCTTTGGTCCTATTGAAAATGCAAAGATTGCATTCCCTGCTTGTGCTATGGCTGATGTTTTCATAGCTGAAGCTGCTAAAGATATGGGTACTGAAGCTGTTGAAACACATCCAATGTTTAAATTGCTTTAAATATTAAAAAAATTTTAATATTTTATGATTAGATTAATAATCTAATCTTTTTTTTATTTTTTTTAAAATAACTTATTAATTCATTATTTCTAGATATTTTTATATTTTCTTTATCTAAATTTTGTACAATCTAAATAAATATTGTTTAGGTAGTTTTTTTATAATTTGATATTTAAAATGAGTATTGATTTAATAATAATAGATATATAATCATTATTCAATTAAAAAAAGTTAAAAATATAATAACAAAAGTATATATATAAATATATATAAAATTATTTAATTAGAAGTATTATAAAATGTATAATAATAAAATTAATAATTTAAAAAGTTAAAAATTATTAAAATATATTATTAATTATGGTAGTGAATAATATAAAATAATTTAATTAAAATTTATAGTATATAGATTATTTATTAATGTATTCTTGATATTTATTATTGAGTTTACTTGTAGTTAGTTATTATGTTAACATAATTAATATTTTTTTATCTTTTTGTTTTGGAGTAATTTTGATGTTGGAAATTCTTGAAGTAAGTTTTATTGCATTATTCATCATAGCTTTATTAATTGTCATAAAAGCTGCAGATATTTTTGTTGATAATGTATTAAAAGTAGGAACAGCATTAGGAGTATCTCAAGTTCTTTTAGGTATCACAGCTGTAGCTATGGGAACTTCTCTTCCAGAATATGGATCTGCTCTTATTTCTTCTCTTAATAGTGCTGAGGGCATGGGTGTAGGTCTTGTTATTGGTTCTAATATATGGAATTTGGCAGGTATTCTAGGTATATCTGCTGTTATCACAGGTTATATTAAAGCTGATGAGAAATTCATTAAAAGAGACGGATTAATGGCAGTTATTGTTGGAATTATTCTATTCATAGTCATGATAGCTGTTTTTATATCAGGAGCAGACATTATTTCGAAGATTGGTTCTGTGATAATGATACTAGTATTTTTTTATTATTTGAGAGTTTTAATTAAAGATCAAAAAAAAGAGATTAAAGATTTAGAATATATTGAAGAAAAAACATATAAAAATAAAGAACCAATTGAAATAGATTCAAACACTCCTAAACTTAAAGAAGTTGTGGAAAAGAAGAAAAAACCACTTCATAAAAAAAATATTTTATATCTTACTGTAGGGCTTATTGGTATAATTATTGGTTGTCAATTGTTAGTTTATAGTGCTGAAGGCTTAGCTGATATTTTTAACATTCCTCAAATAATAATGGGTCTTTTTTTATTATCTATTACTACTAGTTTTCCTGAGTTAGCTATAACGGTAACTTCAGCTATGAAAGGATTACATGGTATGGCAATTGGAAATATTATAGGAACCGCTGCATTTAATATATTAATTGGTATAGGTATTCCAGCATTTTTAGTAACTATCCCAATTGATCCTGTTGTTCTCTATTTTGATGCTCCCTATATGATATTAGTCTATGTTTTGGCAATACTTTTAGTAAAATATAATGGTATGAAATTAACTAGAGTTACAGGATTATTTTTAGTTTCACTGTATATATTGTATGTGATTTTACGATTATTTGTTTTCACTGGCTAAAATATAATTACCAAGTATTCTTACTTTTTAAATTCATTGGAAAAATAGACTTTTAATATTAAGAGGTTGATAGAAAAAAATAAAAATATTAAATCATAAATATATATAATATCATAACTTTATATTATTTAATTTTTATAATATATAATGAAAAGATTAATCAGAGAAAATATTGTAAAATAATTATATAAATTTATAATATTATTATATTGTATTTGTAATTGTTGCATATAATTTATAAAAATTTTTTATTTTTATATAGATATATAAAAATTGAAGATTTTTTAACATGGTAGTCAAGACTTCGTAAAGTTTAAAAAAACGAAGTTTTTATAATTTATAAAATCTGTAGAACATGATTATAATGAGGAAATGGGATGTATAATAAGGTTTTAGTTCCTATAATGGGAAAATATTGTAAAGAATTAGTAGAAAGTACGTTAGACTTAATAAATGGGCGAAATATTGAGCTTACTGCATTATATGTTGTGGATGATTCTGTTCCTTTTTTAACACCAAAAAATATTAAAGAAACAATGGTCATTGAGCTTAAAGCTAAAGGAAAACTCTTTTTAAACGAATTTGAGGAAATGGTTGATTTAGAGAATAATAAAAATATTTCTTTGAAAAAAAGATTGATGGAAGGAAAACCTGCTGAACTGATTGTTAACGTAGCTAAAGAAGAATGTATCGATGTTATTGTTATGGGTACTGGTAAGAGTATTGTAGATAAACATCTTTTAGGCAGTGTATCTGAGGAAGTTGTCCACTTTGCTCCTTGTACTATCCATTTGGTTCGCACAATTGATGGTGGATCTTGTAAAGTAGATGATGAATAAACTATTAATTAGTATAATGTAGTAGTTTTAAAAAGAATATATTTGCTTTGTTTTTTAGTTTTTTTCTTAAATTTTTAATTCTTATTTTATAATTTTTATTTTTATTATTTTTATTATTATTTATATATTTATTATTATTTATACATTTATTATTATTTATACATTTATTATTATTTATTATTCTTTATTTTTTAAAATCATTTTTATTAATTATTATTTCTAAATTTTTAATAAAATTTATATATTCTTGTTATAATATAATATAAATAATTTTATAATAATATATAAATAATATAAAATAATATAATTTATAATTCTAAATTAATTGTCTTATGAATAGGGGAAAAAATGTCTTTTTTAAGTAAAATATTTGGTTTAGGCTCAAAACCAGTAATAGCTAAAAGCCAAGTTAAAAAATTTGAATCATTAAAAGCTTCTGCTTTCACATCAAAAACTGCTGGGTCTGGGTATAATATGAAATCTGATGAATATTATATTGCAGGTTCTGTTGAACTTGGAAACACTACTACTAAATGTATAATAACTGCAACTAACCTTGTTACAAGTGAAAGTTATCTTATTAAAAAAACTGTTCACATGACAAGGGACATTCGTCCACCAAAACCAAATGAAGAAGTTTTTGGTAAAACTGTATGGGGAATTGAACTTTCAAAAGAATCTGTAGCTGAAATGGTTAGAGATACTGTAATTGAAGCTACAAAAAAAGCACACATTAATATAGAAGAGGATTTAGATTTTGTTGTTCGTTCAACTGGTGTTACTGCAGGATTTGCCACTCCTGAAGAAAGTGGAAAGCTTATTATTGCTTTAGCTAATGGTTGTCTCGATGCTGGTGTTACTCCAAGGAAAATGGCTCCAGCTATGTCTATTGATAACTTTCCAGATAGATTAAAAGATTTTAGTCTTCTTGATAAGGTAATGTTTGATGGTGCTGTTGTTAGTGTACTTCCTCCTCAAGGTGAAGAAGTTGTATCTAATGAAATGGAAGGCGAACTTGTTACAGCAGGTATAAAACTTGGAGCTAAATGGACAGATGTTGACTATAGAAATCCTTGTGTTTCTATTGATTTTGGTTCAACTCTTGCTGGTCGTGTTGTTAACAATGATGAACCTTATGCCCATACAGTAGGAAATTTTTTAGGTTTAGCTGGTGTTATAGCTGATTCTCTTGTTCGCGGAACTGATAAAGTTGATAAAAATGGAGGAGCTGCTATTGATCTTTATTCTAAAGATATTCTTAAAAAAGCAGATTGGAAACAAGCAAAAACTAATGCAGAAAAAGTTCACAAAGTAATAGATATTAGAAAGGTTCCAATGGATCGTGATAGATTTGGAACAGTTCCTCTAAAGCCAGAAGCTGCTTTAAAGGCAGGTACTTGTCTAATTGGTTGTGATGTTGGTGAAAATGGCGATAGAATACCTGATTTAATTTCAATAGGTGAAGAACTTTATAAAAATCATGGTTTATCCACTTTATTTGCTACCATGGATCATGTTAGTGCAATGATTGTTAATAGACTTTTAAATGTTGCATTTGATGAAAATATTATTACTCCAGGTTCTGCTTTAGGAATTACTGGAAGAGCAGGAATCACTGGCAAAAAACCTGAATTAATATTAGAATACACTAAAGATAGATTTGAAGATTGTGTATTTGTTTCTGATGGTTTAGCTTTAGGTTCAGCTATAATGGCTCGTTGTATGAATTCTATGGGAACGGTAGCTGTTCCAATAGGTGGAAAACAAGGAGGACCTTGTATTTTAAAAGACAGAAGAAAATTACAACAAAAGTAATATTTTTTATAATTTTTATTATTTTATAATTTATAATTTTTATTATTTTATAATTTATAATTTTTTATAATTTTATAATTTTATAATTTTTTATAAATTTTTTTATATTTTTATATAATAGTTATATAATTTTATAATTTTTATTATTCTTAAATAATAATATATTTTTATATAATTATAATAATAAAATATTGTTTGTATAAT
>WRCI01000063.1 GCA_009784145.1 Methanobrevibacter sp. | reverse complement strand
TCAGCTACTGATCCTTATATGGATATTGAAAAAGAATTGTTTCTTACAAGAGATATTTTGAAATTATTTAATAGATTTAGATTTCCAGTTCATATAATAACGAAATCTGATCTTATTTTAAGAGATATAGATATTTTAAAGAAAATAAATGATGAAGCTATATTACCAAAAAATATGAAGAGTTTAAAGTCTAAAGTCATGGTAAGCTTTTCATTTTCAACTATTGGTGAGAAAATAGCTAAAATATTTGAACCTAATACTCCAAAGCTAAAAAAAAGAATTCAAGCTATGAAAAAACTAAAAGAAGAAGGGTTTATGGTTGGGGTATGTTTTATGCCAATGTTACCTTATATTTCTGATACTGAAGTAGTTATTGATGAAATGATGACTGTTTTTAAGGATATTGGTTGTGATTATGTTTTAGCTTATCCTTTAACACTTTTTGGTAATACAGAAAATGATTCAAAAACAAAGTATTATAAGATATTAAATGAACATTTTCCAGATCTTGTTTCCAAGACTGAAAAGCTATTTAAAGGTAATGATTATCCTTTATCTGGTTATCAAAGTAAAATTTACAAAAGAGTAGCTAAGTTTTCTAAAAAATATGGAATGAAAACTTCTATGATTTAATATAATATCAATTATAGTAAATTATTAATCATTTTTTGTAGTATAATATACATTTTTTCTATTTGTCATTTTCATTTTCTTCAGGATTAACATTTTCATTTTCTTTAGAATCAACATTTTCATTTTCTTCAGGATTAACATTTTCTTTAAACCATTGCCATTCTTTTATTAATAGTACTTTTAAGCCATCATAAGCCATTAATATTAACAGTCCATATTCAATGGAATGAAAAAAATCTCCCAAGTTAAATGGAATTAAGCTGGGTTCTAGAGATGCAATTTGGGAAAATATCAAAACTACTATATAAAATACATACATAGATGGTCGAAAAGAAATTTGGGAAATGGCATATATGGTTCTTGTTATCTTTCCCATCTCATTTTTATACATTTCTGTTATTAAATCCTTTTTTAAAATTGCGTATTTCCGCCCTTTATCAGTTAAAAATAGCCCAATAACTATATAAATAATATTCAAGAAGGAAGTTAACAACATATTCTCTCTTGCAATCAACAAATAAATCACAAAATATATAAAAATTCCATGACCCATGCCTTGTAAGAGTGAAAATAGAAAATAAGATAATAATTTTCTGTTTATCAAAATATTTACTCCCTATTTTTTGTATATTAAATTTAATTATGTAGATTGACTTATAATTAATCTACTTTATGTAAGAAATTAGTTTAAAATTAATAAAATTAGCATAAGATTAATAAAATTAGTTTAAAATTAATAAAATTAGCATAAGATTAATAAAATTAGTCTAAGGTTAATAAAATTAGTTTAAGATTAATAAAATTAGCATAAGATTAATAAAATTAGTTTAAGATTAATAAAATTAGTCTAAGGTTAATAAAATTAGTTTAAGATTAATAAAATTAGTTTAAAATTACTATAATTTAAAAATATATTTAAAAAAATAAAAAAAAGAAATAAAAAGAAATTATCTAGCTTAGAAGCTAGAGATAACTTCTCCTAATAATTTTATAGATTCTTCTTTGTCTGGTCCAATTGGGGAACCTGCTACGTATTGTGTAACACCCATATCTTTGAGTCCTTCAATTTTTGGAACGAACTCACTAGGAGTACCACATACAGCGAAAGCTTCCATTAAGTCATCGGATACAGCTCCAATAGCTCCACCGAAGTTACCTTCAGCAATTAATCCACCAAGTTTTTCATTGATTCCTTCAGGTAATCCATGTCTTGCAAGTACAGGTGGTGGGGAACCAGCAGCAATGAAAGCTACAACAATTTTTGCAGCGTTTACAGCAGCAGCGGAGTCACCAGCAATAGAACAGCAAGTGTATGCAGCTACATCAACATCAGATAATGATTTTCCACCAGCTTTAGCTCCTTCTTCAATTAAAGGTACTGCAGCTTCGAAATCTTTAGGGTTTGATGCGTTAATTAAAGCACCATCAGAAACTTCTCCTGCGGTTTTCAACATCATAGGACCTTGTGCACCCATGTAAATAGGTACTTTATCTTGGACAGTTTTAACTCCACCGAGTTGAGCTCCAGAAGCTGTTTTTTCGCCAGCCATTAAAGTACTCATAGTTGCTATTGCATCTTTAATAGTACTTACTGGTTTAGTCCATTCAATTCCTAAAGCATCAAAAGTAGCTTTATCTCCAGGTCCCATACCACAAATAGCTCTACCTTCAGATAATTCATCTAAAGTAGCTATTGATGCTGCAGTTATAGCAGGGCTTCTTACATAGGGATTAGTTACACCAGTTCCTAATTTAATGGTTTCTGTTGCTTCAGCTAATATAGCTAAAGTTTGATATACATCTTTATTGTTGTAATGGTCAGTAATCCATACATATTCAAATCCTACGTCTTCTGCTAATTTAACAAGCTTCGCAATTTTACTAATTGGGTCACTTGGAACAAATTCAATACCAAATTTCATAATTTATCACCAATTAATTTTTAAGTCTTTATATATATAAAGTATTTTTTATTTGATTATAATAGAAAACTTTAAATAATGAATATATCTAATAATTATCATTAGTATATTTATCATTATCACTATTTTTTTTGAATGTTATTATCTTCTTTTTTTGTTAATTTTTTAAGTGTTTTATTTTAAAAATATAAGTAAAATAGGATATAATTTAAAAATGATAAGATATTACACAAAATTAGTTAAAATAGAATAATATAAGAAATTATTATAGGTTGATAATAAAACTATATTTTAATATAAAATTATAATAATATTCTTATAATTATATAAAATTTATACTTTTAAATATTATTATATAAAATTATTATAAATAATATAAAATTATTATAAATAATATAAAATTATTATACACAAAACTTATATTATAAATAATTAGTAAAAGTTGATATAATATAAAATATATTTTAATAATTTAATATAGAATTAATGTTGATTAAAATCAACTTAAATTATTATTGATTAAGATTAATTTAATCTAAACTTTTTAAATTCCATTTTTTTCTAAATTTAGCTATTTCTTTAGGACTTATCCAATGATTACCATCACAAAATGGCTTATGTTTTGATTTTCCACACTGGCACAAAGTTACTCTGTTTCTTTCTTCGTAAGATTCTCCATCTTCACTTTCTATTAATATGCCACCTTTAACCCAAATTGGACCTTCACAGTTTTTTCCTTCATCATAAAGGATTACTATTTCTTTATCATAGTTTCTTTCTGTAGATTCTCCAGTTTCCTTATCCCATAAAAGAAGTCTTCCTGATGGGCAGTTAGCTGCTTCTTCTTTTGCAAGAGCTATTGATTCATTGTCACCTTTTTCCATAAGGGTTCGAATTCCATCTCCATGCCTACAAAAACGAGAATGATCACATAGTTCAATTGCATCATCTAATTTTAGTTTATTAGTTTCAAAGCTAGTTAAGCTTTCTTCATAGATTTTTTTACTAGCTAATTCAGTTCCATCAAAGTTAGCATCAATATGTGAACCATCACAAAATGGTTTGTTTTTACTTTGCCCACATCTACAAAGGGTATAAGTTTTATTAGCATCTATATTTTCTTTATTTTCAAATTTTATAGGATTTTCTTCTTCATCACAAACCATTGTTTCTTTGTGTAGTGGAATATTCCCAGTGACTATATATGGTCCGTTTTTTGTTATTTTGATTTTCATTTAATCAACTTTTATTAAGTATATTTTGATACAATGTTTATATTATATTTCATAATTTTATTTAATTTATTTAATATATAATATTATTATTTAATAATATAATATAATTTTTTGAATATATTTGAATATAATATTAATAATAGATAATTTATTATTATAATAATTTTATAATCATAGATTAATTAATTTAATCATAAATTAATTATCTTTTCTATTGATTAATCATAAATTAATTATTTTTTTTCTATTGATAATAAGGTTATTTTTGGTTTTAAAAGTTGGCTAAATTTTTTTTCTCTTTAAATTTTAATTTAAACGATGAATTTGAGGGAATGTGGATATACACTATTTTTTTAACTTATTTTGAGTTGTTTTAGCTATTATTGATTTTTAGCAAAGTATATATATAAATAAATAATAATATTTATTTGTTTATTGGTTTATTAGTATTATTATTATAATTTAATGTTATAATATTAATTCAATGAACAAAATTGGAAAATATAGAATTTTTAATGAAAATTGTTCAGGTGGTTGTTTATAAAACATGGCTTGTTGGGTAAATTATTATATCTAATTATTATTTAATCAGTAGTTCTAAAATGGATTTTTTTTAGAATTATATTCATATAAAATTGTCATTGTAAAATAAGATAAGTGCTTTTTTTATTGAATAAATTTTTTGTTTTTTTGTTTTTACTCAATAAATAAGACTTTTTTTTACTATGTATTTTTTATTTTATTTTATGATTTTCATTGATTAAATCGTATGTACACATTTTTCATCCTAAATCCTGAATAATTTAGTATTTAATTATAAAAAAGGGGGATAAAAATATATGATTTATAAAAATCAAAGAAGAATGTTACTTTTGTTTTTATTAGTCTTCTCGTTGTTTATGATAATGAGTTCTGTTGCTGCAAAAGATGTAGCTATTAACTCAGCAACAAATTTTAAATCAACTATAGAAGGCAGTGGTGTTGCATCGGGCGATGTTGTACTTTTAACAAACCCTAGTAGTCCAGGGTATTTTAACCTAAACTCTAGTAATGTTAATATAACTATTAATAAAAATGTAACGATACGGAGTGCTGTTCCATCACAAAGAGCAATACTGGACTTAAATAGCCATGGTAGAGCATTTACTGTAACTAGCAGTGGTAGTTTAACACTTATAAATGTAACCATAAGAAATGGATATGCATATGATTCATCTGGTGGTGCAATCTCTGTCAATTCAGGCGGTCGTGCTAGTTTAACTGGTTGCAATTTTACTAATAATAGGGTGCAAAATCCAAATGTTGGAAGTTCTGGCATGTCCTATGCAAATGGTGGCGGTGCAATCTATAATGCAGGTAATTTAACTATTAACAACTGTAACTTTACATCCAACAGTGCAACTGGCTCTTTTTGGGGTATGAGTTTTACAGGTTATGCTTATTATGTTAGAGGTGGTGGTGCAATCTGGAATAATGCAGGTAATTTAAATGTTAGTGATAGTATTTTTAACAGTAATGCAGTGAGTCGTTTTGATGATGGTGGTGCAGCAATTTATATGATGAGTGCAGGGGTTGTTAATGTAAATCGTTGTAATTTTACAAATAACGTGGCTCTTAATTATGCTATTGTTGGTGCTAATGAGTATCTAGCTAGTCAGAATGAGAGTGCAATTTATCGTTGGTCTGGTACTTTTAATGTAAGTAATTGTAATTTTATATTAAATAATTTACCAGGTAGTCCAATCATGGGAACTATAAATACTACAGGTAATAATTATTATATTTCTAATACAACTAGTAGCATTAAAGATGCGTTATCTAAAGTTTTTAATGGAGATACTATTTATTTAAACCCTGGAACTTACAATGGAACCAATAACTGGAATATAACTATTAATAAAAATGTCACTATTCGTGGAAATGGTTCTGCTAGTAATGTGATAATTGATGGTCAAAATCGTTTAGGAAGCATATTCAATGTAATTGCAGGTTATAAATTAACACTTATAGGTTTAACAGTTACTCGAGGAAATGCTTTTGCTGGTGGTGCAATATTTAATAGTGGCACCATAGATTTAACTAATTGTACTTTTAGAAACAACACAGCCACTTCTTATGGTGGTGTAATCGAAAATTATGGTAATTTAACTATTACTAATTGTAATTTTACAAATAATAGTATTCTATCTGGTACTGGTGGAGTAATCTACAATAATATGCGTCATAGTTTAACTATTACTAATTGTACTTTTACAAATAATACGGCTAGTAATGGTGGCGCAATCTACAATGGGGGTAATGCTAGTTTAACTAATTGTACCTTTACAAATAATACAGCTAGTAATGGTGGTGCAATCAACAATGGGGGTAATGCTAATTTAACTGGTTGTACTTTTATGAACAATTCAGCCACTTATGGTGGGGCAATCCACACTACTGCTGGTATTTTGAATGTTACTTATTCTGTGTTCTTTAACAATACTGGTAGTTCTCCTATTTACCGTAGCTCTGGTACTTGTTATTTAAATGATAACTTTTATTTCTGGGTTATTACTAATATTAGTGATACAACATATATTAATACATTAAAAAATAATGTTACTAATTATGTAGCGAGTATTGGTTCATTTTATTATTTATCAATTAGTGGTTATAAGGCAAATTATGGTGTAAGTGAGACTGCAATTGTTATATCTACATTGGCACGTAATGGTACTGGAACTGATAATCGTGCTAATTTACCTACTACTGTATATAATATCAATATAAGGTATACTACGGATAGTATATTGTTAAATACTAATTATAACTATAAAAATCAATATAATTATACAATACCAACAACTACCTTAGGTTCTGGTTATTATCTTCAATTTTACTTTGGAAATACTCTTTTACGTCAATTGAGTGTAGCTATTACTCAAGGTACTACTAATTTAGCAGTTAACACTGTTTCTGGTGCTAATGTTGGTGAACCTATTCAGATAACAGCTACTTTAACAGCTTATGGTAAAGGTGTAACTGGTAATGTACGGTTATTTGTTAATGGTATTTTGAAAGATACTCGTACTACTGATGCTAATGGAAGAGTTACCTTTACTTATACTCCTACTACATCAGATCCTCAATCTTCTAGCTATTATGTTGATTATATGGCTACTACAAATTATTTGCCATCTTATTCTTTACCTGTAAGTTTCACTGTTACTTCATATAATTATGGAGATATTAGTTCTGAAATTAGTGTTTCATCTAGTATTGTAGATAGTTCTAAATATACTTCTGCAAGTTGGGATAAATTCCAAACTGCTTTAAATGTTGCGAAAGCTATGCTTAATGATAAGTCTGCTAATTCTCAAGCTGATATTGATGCTTGTTTGAAAGCTTTAGAAGATGCGAGGAAAGGTTTAATTTTCGTTGGAACTGGTAATACTGGTGGGTCAGGCAATACTGGCGGAACTGGTAGCACTGTTGGATCTGGCAATACTGGCGGAACTGGTAGTACTGGTGGAACTGGTAATGTTGGTGGAGCTACTAAAAAGAATGTTGATTTGATAATCACAAAGGTGAAAAGAGTAGGAAATAACTATAAAATAACTGTTAAGAATCTTGGGAAAGATAAATCTGGAAAAACAAAACTTAAAGTGTGGTATAAAATAGGCAAAAAAACATTTTCAAAAATTGTTAATGTTAAAGCTATTGTTGGAGGTAAAACTCGAATAGTGAATGTTAAGTTCTTTAAATATTCAACACACAAAAAGATTAAAAAAACTGCTCAAGTAAACTACAACAAAATGACTTATGAGAAAAAATATAACAACAATAAATTTACAATTAAAAAAGGATAAACACTAAATTTTATCCTTAAATTCTTTTTTTTATTTTTTTCTTTATTTTTTTATTATTTTTATTTCTTATTTTTTTTAAAATTATATTTATTTTTAAAATTATATAGTATACTAATACTGTATGTTATTATAATTATAATATAGTGTATTTCAATATTTTTAAATTATATTATAGAGATTTATACATAACTAAATATAGTTAGAGTATATTCATTTTATCATATAATATGTCTATATAAATTTTATATATTAATATAATAATAAAATATATAATATAATTATTTAATATAATTATTTTTTATTATATTTTGCAATAAATTCTAATTGGTTTTGTACTAGTTGTGGCTTTGTGTATTAGTTGTGCCATGTGTTTTGGCGTTGGTTCGAGTTTAAGTGTATTGACACGTGACTATGAAAAACCATTTTAATTCCACATATGGCTAAATTTTCATGTTTATACATATCATTATGTATCAAATTTTAAATACGAATTTTTAAATTTTGAATTATATGTTTTATGATATTTTGCATGCTTTTATGAGAACCTAATCTTTGTGTTAGGTTTGATGTTGGTTTGGTAGATGTGGTGATATTTGGTTGTTATGTCTTAAAGAATGATATAATGTCCATATTGTGTATTATCCTGTCTATATTTTTTTATGTGTACTTCTCAATCTTATTTCTAATTTAATTAATTAAATTAATATTAATGATTGGTTGTTTCTGTCAAATCTGTTTGATCCTGGCAGAGGCTACTGCTATTGGGGTTCGATTAAGCCATGCAAGTCGAACGAATTTATATTCGTGGCATACGGCTCAGTAACACGTGGAT
>WRCI01000062.1 GCA_009784145.1 Methanobrevibacter sp. | reverse complement strand
AGAAGTTGAAGATGTTGAGGATGCTGAGGTTGCATCTGAGGATTCTGAGCTTGTGGATGTCGAAGAAGTTGAAGATGTTGAGGATGCTGAGGTTGCATCTGAGGATTCTGAGCTTGTGGATGTTGATGAGATTGAAGAAGCTGAGGATACTAAAGATGTGTCTGAAGATTTAAATGAAGAAGTTCCAGAAGAAAAAACTTCAAAGGAAGAAGATAAATAATTTTTATCCTTTTTAGTTAATATTTATTTAAGAGTTGAAATAAATGGCAATTTTAAGAAGTAGAGAAATTTGGGAAATGGAAATTGAAGACATTCAAGAAAAACTGTCTGAACTCAAAGCAGAATTAGCCAAAAATATTTCTAAAAGTTCTGCTGCAGGGGTTAATGAAAATCCTGGTAAAATCCGAGAACTTAAAAGGACTATTGCTCGTGTTCTTACAATTTTGAACCAAAAACAGAAGGAGAACTAAATGAAAATCTGTGATGTATGTGGTCTTCCTGAAGAACTTTGTGTTTGTGAAGAAATCGCAAGAGAAGTTCAAACTGTAAAAGTTTATACAGTTAGAAGAAGATTCGGAAAATTAATGACAATTGTAGAAGGCATAGATGAACATGATATTGATATAAAAGAGCTTACCAAAGAATTAAAAGCTAAATGTGCTTGTGGCGGTACAGCTAAAAAAGGTCAAATAGAACTTCAAGGAGATCATAAAAGAAAAGTTAAAGAAGTTTTGTCTGATATGGGATTCTCTTCAGATACTATTGAAATTAGAGATTCTGATAAAAAATTCAATAAAAGGAGAAATTAGTATATTAAAAATTTTTAATATAACTTTTTCTGAATATATTGTTTATATCCAGAGAAAATATCATTTCATGTAATCATATTTTAGATTTTAGAGTTAATGATTGTCATAAGGTTAATAATTGTTAAATTTAATTCATAGCTAGTGTATTAATTGGTAATTATTATAATTATCAATAATTTTTTATATTAGCATTATTAAGAGAAGCATTAGGATTATTATGATAACTTCAATGAATATATTTTATCATGAATTAATTGGATTATATTGTGAAGTTGTTAAAAGTTCTAATGATTTTTTAATTGGAATTAGTGGGAAAATCATAGATGAGACTAAAAAAACCATCTCAATTGAAACTGATAATGGAATTAAAATGATTCCAAAAAATGTTTCTATATTTCACTTTTTACTTCCAAATGAGGAATGGGTTGAAATTGATGGAAAAATTTTGGTTAATCGTCCTGAAGATAGAATTAAGAAAAGATATAAAAAATTATAAAATTTTATAGAACTTTATAAAATTATAATTGGTGATAATATGGTTGGTCTTAATGTTCAACAAGTAGAAACTGAATGTAATGATTTAAACTGTCCTTTTCATGGAACTTTACCAGTTAGGGGTCAAATTCTTGAAGGAATTGTAACTAGCGATAAAGCTGAAAGGACTATTACAGTTGAAAGAAGTTTCTACAAATTCATACGAAAGTATGAAAGATATGAAAAGAGAAAATCAAAAATTAATGTTCATAAACCTGATTGTTTCAATGTAAAAATTGGAGATTCAGTAAAAATTGCAGAATGTAGACCTTTAAGCAAAACTAAACATTTTGTTTTAGTTGAAATAAAAGGAGAAGATTAAATGAAGACACTCACATCTAATGTAACTAAACCATTACCTATTGGAGCTCGTCTCCAATGTGTTGATAATACAGGTGCGCGTGAAATAGAGATTATATCTGTTAAAGGATATAAGGGTGTACGTAGAAGACTTGATGTAGCAGGTGTAGGTGATTTAATCGTTGCTTCTGTAAAAAAAGGAACTGCTGATATGCGTAGAGAAATTGTCAATGCAGTTGTAGTAAGACAAAAAAAAGAATATCGTCGTGCTGATGGTCTTCGTGTAAAATTTGAAGATAATGCAGCAGTTATTATCACTCCTGAAGGAGTTTTAAAAGGATCTGAAGTTAGAGGACCTGTTGCTAAAGAAGCAGCTGACAGATGGCCTAGTGTAGGAAGTGCTGCAAGCATTTTAATTTGATTACATTGGTTAATTAATTGATAATAAATTTAATGGTGAAAAAATGTCAAAACAACCAAGAAAACAAAGAAAAGCTCTTTACAATGCACCTTTACATGCTCGTCGTAAAATTATGAGTGTTACTTTAAGTAAAGATTTAAAAGAAGATTTTAATAGAAAATCTTTACCTATAAGAACTGGAGATACAGTTAAAATTCTCCGTGGTGAATTTGAAGGACATGAAGGGAAAGTTGAAAGTATTGATCTTCGAAACTACAAAATTACCGTTGAGGGAGCTTCTATAAATAAGCCTGATGGAAATGGAGTACCTTTTCCTATTCATCCATCTAAGGCAATGATTGTTAATGCTGATTTAAAAGATGATAGAAGAAGTAGAATTATAGATAGGGAGGAATAAAATGGCAAAAATGGGATCAAGAAAACATTTAAAAAGATACAAAGCACCTAAAAGTTGGCCTATTCGCCCAAAAGAAAATACTTGGACAGTAAAACCTGCTCCGGGACCACATGCTCTTGAAAATTCTTTATCTTTACTTGTTGTAATTAGAGATATTTTAAAGATGGCTGATAATTCAAGAGAAGCTAAAAGAATTATCAACACTGGAAAAGTATTAGTTGATGGCAGAGTTAGAAAAGATTATAAATATCCTGTAGGATTTATGGATGTAGTTCAAATTCCATTATCTGAAGAAGTTTACAGAGTTCTTCCAGATTTAAAAGGAAGATTAACTTTACATCCAATTGAAAGTAAAAATGATGGATTTAAATTATGTAAGATTACCGATAAAACCACTATTAAAGGAGCTAAAACTCAATTAAATCTTCATGATGGAAGATGTATTATTGTAGAAGAAGACTCTTTTTCTGCTAGTGATGTGATTGCTTTAAATATTCCAGATCAAGAAGTTTCAGATTCTTATGCATTTGGTGAAGGAGCTGTTGTTCTTATCACTGGAGGTAAACATATTGGTGAAATTGGTACAATTAATGAAATTAATATAAATAAATCATCTAATCCTAACACAGTTCTTGTTGAAAATAATAAAAAGGAAACTTTTCTTACTTTAAAAGATTATGCTTTTGTTATAGGTAAAAACAAACCTGCAATTTCACTTCCAGGAGGCAAATAGATGAATCCTATGGAAAAAATTGTCATATCTAAGGTTACTTTAAATATTGGTGTTGGAGAGTCTGGTGAAAGATTATCTCGTGCCATGAACCTTTTATCCGAGTTAACTGGTCAAGCACCTGTTAAAACATTTTCTAAAGTTACTAATCCTGAGTTTGGCATTAGAAAATATCAACCTATTGCATGTAAAGTAACTTTACGTGGTGAAAAAGCTGATAAAGCTATTGAAATGATTTTAGATGGAATTGGCAACAATTTGAGAAAAAAACAATTTGATAATCAAGGTAATGTTTCTTTTGGGATAGCTGAACATATTGATATTCCAGGAATAAGATATGATCCAGATATTGGTATTTTTGGAATGAATCTTTCTATAACTTTTGAAAAACCAGGATATAGGATAAAGAAACGAAAAATTCAACAAAAAAAGATTCCTACAAGGCACATGGTTAAAAAAGAAGAAACTATTAAATACATGGAAGAAAATTTCCAAGTTATGATTGAGGATGAATAATTACTTTATAAATCTAACTACTTTATAAAAAAATCTAAGTATTTGAGAAAAAGGTGATATGTTGCCAAGAAAATATGGAAAAGCAGCAAAAAAATGTAGTCGATGTGGAGATCATTCTGCAATGGTCAGCCGATATGGACTAATGTTATGTAGGCAATGTTTTAGAGAAGTTGCTCCAAAAATTGGATTTAAAAAATATAATTAGAGGTGTATTATTATGACTCTTATGGATCCTCTTGCTGATGCTCTAACTAATATAAGAAATAATGAACGTCAAGTTAATAGCTCTTGTTCTATTTCTCCAGCTTCTAAATTAATTGGGCAAGTTTTGAGTACAGTGCAAAAAGAGAATTATATTGGTGAATTTGAATATATAGATGACAATAAGGCGGGAAAGTTCGAAGTTGAACTTGAAGGTAACATCAATCAATGTGGTGTTATTAAGCCTCGTCATTCTGTAAAGAAAGATGAATTTGAGAAATTTGAAAAAAGATACTTACCAGCAAAAAACTTCGGAATTTTGATTGTAACTACTCCTGAGGGCATCATGACTCACAGAGAAGCTAAAGAAAAAGAAATTGGTGGTCGTTTGTTGGCATATATGTATTAGGTGATAAAATGGTTTTAGCTGCTAATATTACGGAAGAAATAGAAATTCCTGAAAGTGTAGATGTTACCATTGGTGATGATGTGACTGTTAAAGGACCTCAAGGTGAAATATCCAGAAAATTCACATATCATAATATATCTATGAAGAAAGAAGATGATAAAGTAATTTTAGAAACTAGATTTCCTAAAAAGAAAGATAAATCTATGATTGGTACAACTCGTGCTCACATTAAAAATATGATTATTGGAGTTACTGATGGTTTCACTTATCATATGAAAATTGTTTTTGCTCACTTTCCAATGACTGTTAAAGTTGCTGGAGATAAAGTAAATATTGATAACTTCCTTGGTGAAAGACACCCTCGTGTTGCTAAAATTGTAGGCAGTGCTAAAGTCAATGTTAAAGGTGATGAAGTTACTATTACTGGTGTTAACAAAGAAGATGTTGGTCAAACTATGGCTAACTTAGAACAAGCTACTAAAATTAAAGGAAGAGATCCAAGAGTATTCCAAGATGGAATATATCTTATTGATAAATCTTAATAATATTTATTGGTGATTCAATGAGGAAGAAATTTAAAAGACAAGAATATGCCAGATATAAAAAGCTTGGAATAAAATGGAGACGTCCAAGAGGAAAAACCAGTAAAATGAGAAGATATGAAGCAGGAAAACCTGCAATGCCTTCTATTGGATATGGTTCTCCTAAAACTGAAAGAGGTCTACATCCATCTGGATTTAAGGATATTCTTGTTAAAAATATGTCTGATTTAGAAAATTTAAATCCAACTACTGAGGCTGGAAGAATAAGTGCTACTATCGGCAAAAGAAAGAAAGAACAGATGTTAACTAAAGCATCTGAATTAGGAATTAAAATTTTAAATAAATAAATTATATTATATAAAATAATCTTAAAATAATTTTTAATCTAAGATAATTATTATTTAATTAAGATAATTATTTTTAATTAAGATAATTGTTTAAAAAATTATTAAATATCTGGAAAATGTTTTAAAAATTTAAAATTAATAGTTAAAATAATTTTAAAAGATTATTAAATAAATAAAAAGGGAGCTTGAATCAGTACAGTCTTTTTAAAGATTAATAATATTATTATATGAAGTTAATTGTAGTATATTATTATTCTTTTATGAAAACTTATTTGATTAACTTATTCAAGTTATCAGCTTAGCTGAAATCGGAGGTTTATTAATGAATCTTACTACTCAAAAGAGATTAGCTGCAAGTATACTTAAAATAGGTATTAATCGTGTTTGGATTAATCCTAAAGAAATCGACGAAGTATCAAGGGCTATTACACGTGAAGGTGTTAAGCAGCTAATAGATCAAAAAATTATAAAGGCTAAACCTCAAAAGGGTATTAGTAGTTATAGATCAAAAAAATTAAAAGAACAAAAGAAAAAAGGCAAACGAAAAGGTAGAGGTAGTGTTAAAGGAGCAAAATATGCTCGTACTCCTAAAAAACAAGCATGGATGACTACTATTAGGGCTTTAAGAAAAGATCTTAAAAGTATGCGTGATTCAGAAGAAATTGATCCTACTACTTATCGTAAACTTTATCGAATGGCTAAAGGTGGAGCCTTTAGAAGTAAATCTTATATGAAAACCTATGCCAGGGATCATGATTTAATTAAGAAGGAGGAATGAATTTGGCACAAGGATCTAATTATAAAGTTGCATTTAGAAGAAGAAGAGAAGGAAAAACCGACTATGGTGCTAGAATAAAATTAGTTGATTTAGATAAATCTAGACTAGTCATAAGAATTTCTAATGCTAATGTTATTGCTCAAATAATTAATGTGGGAGACAATGGTGATGAAACTGTTGTATCTGCACATAGTAAAGAATTGCAAAAAATGGGATGGTTAGGTGGAGCTAACAATACTGGTGCAGCTTATTTAACTGCTTACCTTTGTGGTAAAAAAGCATTAGCTAAAGGTGTAGAAAAGGCTGTTTTAGATATTGGATTAAAGCATTCTATTAAAGGATCTAAAATATTTGCAGCTGTTAAAGGGGCAAATGATGCTGGTTTAGATGTTCCATTTGGAGAATCTATTGTACCTGAAGATGATAGAATATCTGGTGAACATATTGCAGAATATGCTAACTCTTTAGATGAATCTGAAATTAAAAAACAGTTTTCTAAATACTTAGAAAGAGGTCTTCAACCTGCAGATTTACCAAATCACTTTGAAGAAATTAAAAATAAAATCGAGAATGTTTGAGGGATATTATGAGTTTTAATATGGAAGACTGGGAACCTAAAACAAAAGTTGGAAATATGGTTAAAGATGGTACCATTACCAACATTGATGAAATTTTTGAAAAAGGTCTCCCAATAATGGAATTAGAAATTATTGATGCTTTAGTCCCAGACTTAGAAGAAGAAGTCATGGATGTAAATCTGGTTCAAAGAATGCACAAATCTGGAAGAAAAGTTAACTTTAGAGTAATTGTTGCTGTTGGCAATAAAAATGGCTATGTTGGCTTAGGTCAGGGTAAAGCTCGTGAAGTTGGTCCAGCTATCAGAAAAGCTGTTGATAATGCTAAATATAATATTATTAAGGTTAGAAGAGGCTGTGGAGATTGGGGTTGTGTATGTGGAAGAGAACATACTGTGCCTTTCAAAGTAGATGGTAAAACTGGAAGTGTTAATGTTACTTTAATGCCTGCTCCAGCAGGTCTAGGTTTAGCTATTGGTGACGTTGGTAAAACTTTAATGAAACTTGCAGGCATTGGTGATGTTTGGTCTCAAACTAGTGGACAAACTCAAACTACTGTTAATTTTGCTAATGCTACTTTTGAAGCTTTAAAACAATTGAGTAAAGTTAAAGCAAGTGAAAAAGACCTTAAAAATCTAGGTGTATGCTCTATCTAATTATAGGTGATTTAAATGTTTTTTGTTATTAGAGTTAGAGGTACTACTGGTGTTAATAGGGATATAGCAGATACTTTAAAAATGCTAAGACTTCATAGGATTAATCATGGTGTATTAGTAGATAAAAATCCAAATTTTGAAGGTATGCTTCAAAAAGCTAAAGATTATATTACTTGGGGTGAAATTGATTCTGACAATTTAGCTAAAATTATTTCTAAAAGAGGAGAATTTGTTGGTGGAAAAAGAGTTACTGATGAAACTTTAACTGAAAATACTGATTATTCTTCTATTGATGATTTAGCTAATGCCTTAATAAGTGGTGAAGTTAAAGCTACCGATATTGGTATGAAACCAGTTTTTAGATTACATCCTCCAAGAAAAGGCTATGAAGGTATTAGGTATTCTATTAAAGAAGGAGGTTCTTTAGGTTATAGGGGAGAATCTATTAAAGATCTCACTGAAAGGATGTGTTAATTGTTAATTAATTTGTATAGCTATAATGAAATTAGAGTATATCTTTATTTAGCTATGTTGAATTATATTATAACATTTAATTCATTATATTAATTAATCTTAAAATATAATATAGGTGTAATAATGATTAGAAAAACTCGTAAAATTAATAAAATGAGAGGTTCTAGGTCTATTGGTGGTGGATGTACCAAAAAAAGAAGAGGTGCAGGTCATAAAGGCGGGAAAGGTAAAGCTGGACTAGGAAAACACCATTGGACATGGACTGTTAAAAATGATCCAAATCATTTTGGGAAATATGGTTTTAAAAGACCTCAAAAAATGATAAAAAAGATAAATCCTGTTAATTTAGGTTACTTAGAAGATAATTGTGAAAAATTATTAGAAAATGGAATAGCTACTATGGAAGGAGATTCCATCATAATTGATGTAACTGATTTAGGATATGATAAAGTTTTAGGTAAAGGAAAAATTTTAAAACCTTTAATAATTAAATCTCCTATGTTTTCTGCTTCTGCAGAAGAAAAAATACAAGAAGTTGGAGGAGAAGCAATAAAATTATAAGTTTATAAGTATTATATAAATTTATAAATATTATATTATAAATTTATAATTATTATAAAATAAAAATTATATTTTGATTAAAATTTTATTTACATTATAAAAAATTATTTTATATATTTTATATAATATATTTTATATAATTATTTTAATAGCTTATAAATTAAGGCTCATGTCCATTATGTGGTGCATAAATTTATATATGTTTTTGTGCAATATATAATATATGATGTCTGTAAAAGATAATATAAAAAAGTTCGTGATTAATGAAAATGAGGCTTTAGATATTT
>WRCI01000061.1 GCA_009784145.1 Methanobrevibacter sp. | reverse complement strand
TGTATTCCACTAAAGCTTACGATAAAAAACAAATCAAATATGAAAAACTTAATGAAATCTTGAAGGAAAGTATGGCTGGAATAAGGGTAGTTAAAGCTTTTGTAAGACAAGATCTTGAAAATCTGAGATTCCAAAAAAGTGCTGAAGAATTACGTGAAAAAGCTTTAAAACCACAATATTATTATGCTTTTATCACTCCAACTCTTTTGATGATAACTTATATAGGTACAGCAGGAATTCTCTATGTTGGAGGATTTGGTTTACTTCAAGGTGGAGGTTTAACTTTAGGTGGTGTAACTGCTGCTATGACTTATTTAGTTATGGCTTTAATGCCTATAATACTTTTAGGATATATGATACCATTTGTTACAGCAGGAATATCTTCTTTAGGTCGTGTTTATGAGGTAATAAATGAAGTAGATGATATTACTAAGGATACTGGTGGTTTTAGTGTTGATAGTGTTGTTGCGGATGAAAAAATAAGACAATCAGGTTCTGAAAATTGGGATGATGATGGAGTAAATCTTGATAAAATAATTCCTAGTATAAGTTTCAAAGATGTGAATTTCGCATACTCTGAAGAAAGTGGAAAAGAAGCAAATATGGATTTAAAAGATATAAATCTAGATATTGGTTCTGGTGAAGTTATAGGAATATTAGGATCAACTGGTTCTGGTAAATCAACACTTATACACTTGATTTCTCGTTTTTACGATGTTAGTGCTGGAAAATTATCTATTGGGGGTATTGATATAAGGGATATACCTTTAAGAACCCTTCGTTCTAATATAGTGGGAATTTGTCTCCAGAATAGTAACTTTTTCTCTGGAACAATTTATGATAATTTAGTTTCAGGAGCTGAAAATACAAGTTTTGATAAAATGATAGAAGCTACTAAAGCTACAGATGCTCATGATTTTATTAATGAAATGCCTCAAAAGTACGATACAGTTATATCTAGGGGAGGAGTTGATTTATCAGGAGGGCAACGTCAAAGACTTTCAATTGCAAGAACTCTTATATTAAATCCTAAAATCCTTATCTTAGATGATTCTACTAGTGCAGTTGATGTAGCTACTGAAGCAAGAATTCAAAAATCTATAGAGAGTTTAATGGAAGGTGTTACTCAGATTATAGTAGCTCAGCGAATAAGTGCAGTACTTAGTGCAGATAAAATAGTATTAATGGATAAAGGTACTATAAAAGCTGTAGGATCTCATGAAGAGCTTTTAAAGTCTAATAAACTCTATCAAGATATATACGCTTCACAATTTGGTGTTAAAACTACTGAACAGGAGGGGATAAAATGAGTTCTGAATCTAAAGGCATTTTAGCTAGTTTAAAAAGGCTTTTAACTTATTTAACTCAGTATAAGCTCCGATTCGCCTTAATGATTTTAATAATGCTTGGATATTCTATTGTTTTAGCTATAATCCCTACAATTTCAGGGATAATTATGAATATTCTCTCTACAAAAGGGTCATTTACAGAATTTTCAAATATCATTTTGATTCTCCTTGCTACTGTAATATTGTTTTGGATTTTAGGAAATATGTCTCAAAGGATATTGGCAGGTATTGCTCAAAAAGCACTTTATAATTTAAGAACTGAACTTTTTTCTAAGATACAAAAATATTCTCTAAGTTTCTTTGATAAACAACCAATAGGGGAATTAATGAGTAATGTTACCAATGATTTGGATGTGGTGGATCAATTCTTAAGTGTGAGTTTTATGAATGTCCTTCAAGGATTTATCACAATTATAATTGCTACAATATTCATGATACTTATAAATCCATACTTCACTATCTTAACTTATATAACTATTTTTGCTATGTTAATTATTTCAGGCTTTTTAGCTAGAATATCTGGTAGTGCATTTGAACTACTACAAAACCAAATGGCTGAACTTAATGGTTATGCTGAAGAGAGAATTACTGGACAAAAAACTGTTGTTGCATCTAATCAACAATATTCATTTATGGAAGAATTTGATAAACTTAGTCAAAAAGTGGATAAAACTGGTGAAAAGGCTCAAATTTTTTCTTTAGCTAATACTGCCATTGCTACAGTCTTTTCCAATCTGCAAAATATAGTGATTTTTGTAGTAGGTGGATTTTTAGTAATCCAACACCAGGCTGCATTTGGGGATGTAGTAGCATTCATTGGGTTTTCTTCAGTATTAATGAATCCATTAAATCAAATATTTGCATTTTATAATCAAATTATATCTGCAACAGTAGGTGCAAGTAGGGTCTTTAGTATAATAGATGGAAAACCAGATATACTTGATAAAAAAGACGCACCACCGATTCCTGAAATAGAAGGAAATGTTGAATTTTTGGATGTTGATTTTAGCTATGTACCAGGTCATAAAGTACTTAAAAATAACAATTTCACTGCTAAACCAGGTCAAATTATAGGGCTTTGTGGACCAACGGGGGCAGGTAAAAGTACAATAATGAACATCCTTACTAGATATTATGACTTGGATTCAGGTGAAATTAAAGTAGATGATAGTAAAATCGATGAAATACAACAAGATACACTAAGAATTCAAATAGCACAAGTACTTCAGGAACCATTCCTATTTACAGACACTATTATGAACAACCTTAAATATGCAAGAAAAGGAGCAACAGATGAAGATTGTATTCAAGCAGCAAAACAAGCTAATGCTCATGATTTTATAATGGATCATCCTCAAGGCTATGATACAGTACTGCGAAATGGTGGTGCTGATTTAAGCCAAGGACAACAACAGATGCTCACTATCGCCAGAGCTATGGTGGCATATCCTCGTATGTTAATATTGGATGAAGCTACTAGTAATGTAGATACACGAACTGAAAAATTGATTCAAGAAGGCTTATTCAAATTACAAGAAGGAAAAACATCTTTCATAATTGCTCATAGGCTTTCAACAATACAAAATGCAGACCAAATACTTGTAATTAATGATGGAGAAATAATTGAAAGAGGCACTCACCAAGAACTTCTTGATATGAAAGGATTCTATTATAATCTTTATATGAGTCAATTTAGAGGTAAAAATAGTTAATTTTTTTTTATAGGAAATATAAATTTCATTAATTATATAAATTTCATTAATTATATAAATTTCATTAATTATAATGTTTTATAGTGCTATTAATTTAAAAATAGTTTTATCTTCAATAAAAAAACTATAAATTGATATTTCGGGGGAAAACCATGAATAAAGAATCATATTTATTATTAATTGCATTGTTAATAGTTATTTCGATTTCAGCAGTTTCTAGCTATATGATTCTGTCTTTTGATGGTGAAGATGTTTCTAACTCTTCTTTTAAAGCAGATTTGTTTTTTGAAAATGGTGCTATTTATTCTGTTGATGAAAATGATACAATTGCTGAAGTGTTAGCTGTTAAAGATGGTAAAATAGTTTTTGTAGGTTCAGCTGAAGAGGGCAAATCTTATAAAGAAAGTGCCAAGGAAATTGTAGATTTACAAGGAGGCATGCTTCTACCAGGATTTATAGATGGTCATATTCACACAATATCTCCCGATTTCTTTGATTTTGTTTTACTTGAAGATACTGATGTGGATTCAGTATTAAAAACTATTGCTGATTTTGTGGAAGCTAATCCTAATCAAGATGTTTATTATGGTTTTGGAGTTAATGTTGGTTTATTTGAAGGGGATGAGCTAACAAATGGTCCTAAAAAAGAAAGGTTAGATGAAATCTCTCAAGATAAACCGATTATAATATATGCTTTAGATGGTCATTCTGTATGGCTCAATTCAAAAGGTTTCGAATATTCTAATATTTCAAAAAATACTTCAGCCCCTATAGGTGGAGAAATTGTAAAAAATAATAAGACTGGGGAACTCTGGGGTTCAGTTAGGGATAGTGCAATGGCTCTAGTACCAGATCCTAATTTAAGTGAAGATAAATTATCAACTGCTTTACAGAATTTTCAATCAAATTTAAATTCATTAGGATACACATCTATTATGACTCTTCCTGGAAATGGATATCTTGATGTTCCATGGGAAGGATATCATAAGTTAGAAGAAGAAGGACTTCTTAATTTAAGAGTGCGAGGAGCAAACATTTTAAAACCTTGGGATATTGAAAATGACATTGCTAAGATTGAAGAATTGAAAGCGAAGTATAATAGTGATATGCTAAAATTAATAGCTGCAAAAGTTTTCACAGATGGGATTTTAGCTGGTGAATCTGCTTATCTTTTAAAACCTTATAACAATACAACTAATGAGTATGGTGAAGGAATTTGGACTCAAGAAGCTTTAAATGATGTTTTTCTATCATTGAACAAAAAAGGGATTCAAGCTCACACTCATTCAATTGGTGATGCTGCAGTTAGAATGGCTTTAGATGCAGCAGAATATTCTAAAAATAATGGTCCTGATTTAAATAGTCGTAATGCAATAACTCATCTTCAATTAGTTGATGAAAATGATTTTTCGAGGTTTAAAGAACTTAATGTAGTACCAGTTGTCCAAACTTTCTGGCATTTTAAACAACCTGGAGCATGGGAACAAATAGAGTATCCTGTTCTTGGTGAACGTGCAAATAATGAATGGCCTTTAAGATCTTTTGTAGATAATGGAGCTATGTTAACTTTTTCATCTGATTATCCAGTTACAAATGTTCCTAATCCATTTTATGCCATTGAAATTGCAGTTACTAGAAATTTACCTGATGGACCAGCATATGGTGTACCAGAAAATATAACTGATATTGATGATCCCAAATATTTGTTGTGGCCAGAAGAACGTTTGGATATAAAAAATGCTATACGTGGATATACGATTAATGCTGCTTATTCTATATTTGAAGAAGACAATATCGGAACACTTGAAGTAGGTAAATCAGCTGATTTAATTGTAATAGATCAGAACCTCTTATCTATTGATCCTTTAAAAATAAGTGATACTAAGATTTTAAGAACATATTTAAATGGTAAGCTTGTGTATAGCTTGCCAAGTTGAAATTTATAGTTTTTAAAATCTATAATTTTTAAGAGTATACTTTTTATTTTCGAGGGTATACTTTTTATTTTCAAGGGTATATTTTTTATTTTTAAGAGTATATTTTTTATTTTTAAGAGTATATTTTTTATTTTCGAGGGTATACTTTTTATTTTTAAGAGTATACTTTTTTCATAGTTTACTATAAGTTTTCTTATTTTTCTTAAATTAGAAAACTTTATATATATTATTTAGTATAATAGATATATAATCTATATAAAATTCATATTAATAATTAATTATATGATGTATTGTAGGATATTATTACTATAATAGCCATATATGTCCATATAAATATTAATTTACATGAGATATTGATTTATATTTTATATTAATGTATGTTGGATATTGATTTATATTTGATATTAGTTTATATTTTATATTAATGTATGTTGGATATTGATTTATATTTGATATTAGTTTATATTTTATATTAGTTTATATTTTATATTAGTTTATATTTTATATTAATTTTATTTTATTATATTAATTTATATTAAATTAATGACTTTTATATTAGATTTATTGATTTTTTAAGAAATTTTTATCGGGGGACTGATTATGGGATTTGATGAATGGAGTAATAATAAGAAAATAGCTGTAATATTAGTTATTGTTCTAGCTATTATTGCTGTTCTTGGAGCTGTAACTATTTTAGTAGTTGGTGAAATTGCTAGAACTACTGAACCTATAGTTAACACTATTACTGAAAATATTAATAATAACATTGATGATAATAACACAAGAAATAGAGATAACAATACAAGAAATAGAAACACTAGTCATGGAAATGTAGTTGAAGTGGCTCAAGGAGATTATAAAGTTAAAATAGAAACAACGGGTAATTGGGCTTCTTATATTACTACAGATGGTCAATATTCACAAGATAGTGATAATGGAGATGCAACTATTGATTTAGGCACAGTTACTAGTTTTTCAAGTATTACTATTAATCAGGTGGGAAGTGGAAATATGAAAGTTTCTATTCTTGATTCTGATGATAATGTAGTTACTAAGAAAACTAATTCTATTAATTATGGTAGTATAACCATAGTATTAAGAGTTAAATAATTTTTTTTAAAAAATATGTATTTGTAAAGGATTTAAAACTTGTTTTCATATATGAAAAAATATGTACTTTAAAGGAGGAATTATATGGGATTTAGTGAATGGAGTATTGGTAAGAAAATAGCTATAATAGCAATTATAATTGTTATTATAGGAGTTATTGCTTTTGCTGCAGTATCATTGTTAGGATTAACAGATCCAACATCTGTTAGTATATCTCAAGGAGATTACAAAGTTAAAATAGAAACTACTGGTAATTGGGCTTCTTATATTACTACAGATAGTAAATATTCACAAGATAATGGTACTGGAGATAAAACCATAGATTTAGGCACAGTCAATAGTCTTTCAAGCATTACTGTTAATCAGATGGGAAGTGGAAATATGAAAGTTTCTATTCTTGATTCTAGTGGTAATGTAGTTACTGAAAGAACTACTTCAATTGATTATGGTTCAATATATCTATTATTAAAAGTTTAGTAATATTCCTTGTTTGAATATTATTTTTCTTTTAATTTTTTTAATTTTTTTTTAGTTTTTTATTTTTTATAATTTTTTTAATTTTTTTTATAATAATACAAGTATAGCTAAGTTTAGAGTAATTTAGGTATTTTTTTTTATTGAGTCAATGAACAAAGTTTTTTCTAGGGAATTTTGTTTTCAATGCATTTTTTATGAGTTTGAGAATTTTTTTTAAGATGTTTCAACAGAAATGCTTTTGACATAGTCATTTTACACTATTTATAAATATTTTAATATAATTACCTACTTTTTGAATAAATCATAAGATTAAAATGGTGTGTTTTATACATTATATCCTTTTAAAATTTGAATTTTGATTGTCTATCAATATTATTTTATATATAATCTCTTAAAAAAAAGATTTTGAAAAATAAATACTATAATCTATAATTATTACTTTCCATGAGCTAGGATAAAAACTATAATTTAAGTAATATAAGTAATATTTACTAATAAATATAATCCTGAAAATTCTCATATGAACATATAAAAAGGATTTATCTTTATTTCACTGTTTCATTCATATTTACTAGAGACAAACTTGATAATTTTTAATGTTGAGGCTGAAAAGAAAGTTGAAGTGAAAACAAAAAAAGATTCAAAAATAGTAAGATGAAAAAACAGAACTATCAATAAAAAATGATATTTAATTAAGTTCATAATTAATATAAGATGGTGTGGTGATTGTAATGAGTTATATGGCAGAATATATTGATATGCAAATGAATCATGGAGAAATGGAAATTAAATTGACTGAATTAATAAAAGAATATTGTGATAAAACTAAAAAACAACTTATAATATATTCAGTTAATTTTCAACAAATGAATAATTTACCAATTGAATTAAATATGGATGACTTTTATACAATAAGAGATCTTCTTAGGAATGATAATTCCAAATCTTTGAGTTTTTATATTGAAACACCTGGGGGTTCTGGAGAGGTAGCGGAAGAAATAGCGACATTTTTGCGTAAAAATTATAATTATGTAGATTTTTTGGTTGCAGGAGAATGTAAGAGTGCTGGCACAATTTTAACAATGTGTGGTGACGAAATTTGTTTAAATGAAACAGGTAGTTTAGGACCTATTGATGCTCAAATAAAGATAGGTAGGCATTTTGGATCAGCTCATGATTATATGAAATGGGTCGAAGATAAAATGGATGAAGCTGATGAAAAAGGCAGTTTAAATAATTTTGATGCTTTAATGGTCGCTCAAATATCTCCTGATGAATTAATTGGTGTTGAAAATAATTTAGAATATGGGAAAGAATTGGTAAGGGATTTTTTAAAGAAATATAAGTTTAAAAACTGGGAAATAAAAGAAACTAGTGGGATTGAAGTAACTGATGAAATTAGAGAAGAAAGAGCAAATGAAATTGCAGATAAATTAGCAAATCATTCGTTGTGGAAATCTCATGGTCGTTCTTTGAAAATTGATACTCTCACTGAGGATATAAAATTAAAAATAAAAAACATAAATGAAGATGAGAAAATTTCTGAAATTATTGAAAGAATCCATGTTTTGTTAAGATTAATCTTTTCATCAGGTCATTCCTATAAAATTATAGCTACTAAAGATACTAAACTTGTTAAAACTGCTGTGGAAGTTCAAATGCCTGTGTCATCTCAACCTAGCATGAATATAAATATAAGTTGTAACCAATGTGGTAGTGATTTTCCATTGTATGTGAATTTTTCAAGAGATTCTCGAATTGATAAAGAATTACAAGAACAAGGTAGATTGCCATTCCCTAAAAATTCTAAAATAATTTGTGAGTGTGGAGAAAAGTTAGATTTGAGTGAAGTGAGAAAACAAATAGAAATAGATTTTGGAAAGTTTATATATGATTAGTAACATAATATTACTTACTGTGTTTTTAGTAAAGGAGGAGTCATTCATGGTGAAAAAATCCAAAAGTTTAAATGAAAAATTAAATTTTATTAACAATGCTAAAAAAACAAACATTGCAAAGATTAATGTTGAATCAGTTGATTATGGTCGTGTGAAGCCACAAACCATAATTCTCAAAAAACACTATGAATATGGTGTACATTAATCGTTTAAACTTATATACTATTCTTATTTTTTAATTATTTAAATTATTTTCAGTATCCAATTTTCTTATTTTTAAATAATACTTTTTAATAGTTTAGTAATATTATTAGCATTGTTTTTCATTTTTATAATTTTTTATAATATGACAAGTATAGATAGCTTTAGAATAATTCAACTATTTTTTAACTATAATACCATACATCAGCATAAGGATTAAACTTATAGTCTCCTAATGAAGTGTAAAAAGGATTGTACATTGAATCACTTCCATCAACACTAGTATAAGTGAAAAAAGATCCTGATTCGCTCA
>WRCI01000060.1 GCA_009784145.1 Methanobrevibacter sp. | reverse complement strand
AGGTAAACCAGATCCTGAAAAGATAGGTAACTTTTGACCTCTTACTAAAGTATTCATTCCATCAATAGTAGAAATACCTGTTTGAATAAATTCTGCAGGGAATTCTCTTGCAGAAGGATTCATCGGACTACCATTAATATCTAATTCTTTTTCTGATATGATATCTGGACCATTATCAATAGGTTCACCAGCACCATTAAATTGACGTCCTAACATTTCTAAAGAAACACCAATTTTAGCTGTTTCTCCAGTAAAACGAGTTTTAGTATTTTTAGTATTTAAATTATCTGTTCCTTCGAAAACTTGAATAACTGCAATGTCTTTTCTAACCTCAAGAACTTGACCTTTTCTGTTTTCTCCATCAGGTGTTTTAATCTCTACTATCTCACTATAACCAACACCTTCTACTCCTTCAACAACCATTAAAGGACCAGCAACTTCAGTAACAGTGGTGTATTCTCTAGTTTTAATATTAGTATTCATTTTTACACCTCACCACATTGTTTAACAATTTCTTCTTGAACAGCTTTCACCTTTACAGGGAATTCATCTTCAGCAACAAATTTCAACCTACCAATTTCTTCTTTAACAGTAAGTCCAATAATATCTTTTGATGAAGCGCCTCTTTCAATAGCTTTACTTGCCTCTTCTTGGAAAAGTATAATAGTATTTAAAAGTCCAAATTGCTTTATAGGTGAACAATAAGTGTCAACTTCATGGTATGCATTTTGTTGTAAGAAATCTTCTCTTAACATACGAGTAGTTTCTAATGTAACTTGTTCACTGTCTGGAAGTGCATCAGGACCAACAAGCTGTACAATTTCTTGAAGTTCAGATTCTTTCTGTAATAAAACCATAGCTTCATCACGAACAGCTCTCCAATCTCCTCCAACAGTTTCTTTCCACCAATCTTGTACACTATCAACATACAATGAATAGCTTTGTAACCAATCAATTGAAGGGAAATGACGTTTATCTGCAAGAGATGCATCTAATGCCCAAAATACCTTACAAATACGTAAAGTGTTTTGTGTAACTGGTTCAGATAAATCTCCTCCAGGAGGAGAAACTGCTCCAACAACAGAAACAGATGCAACTTTACTATCAGTTCCAATTGTGTTAACTCTTCCAGCTCTTTCATAGAACTGAGCAAGTCTTGAAGCAAGATATGCTGGATATCCTTCTTCACCAGGCATTTCTTCAAGTCTTCCTGAAATCTCCCTCATAGCTTCTGCCCAACGAGAAGTTGAATCTGCCATAAGAGCTACATCATAACCTTGATCACGGAAGTATTCCGCAATAGTAATTCCAGTATATACACAAGCTTCACGAGCTGCAACTGGCATGTTAGAAGTATTAGCAATAAGAACTGTTCTGTCCATTAAAGGATTTCCAGTTTTTGGATCTTTTAATTCTGGGAACTCTAAAAGAACCTCAGTCATTTCATTTCCACGTTCCCCGCAACCAACATAAACAATAATATCTGCATCAGCCCATTTAGCTAATTGTTGTTGTGTAACAGTTTTACCTGCACCAAAAGGTCCAGGAATAGCTGCAGCACCACCTTTAGCTATAGAAAAGAAAGTATCTTGTGCTCTTTGACCTGTAACAAGAGGTATATCTGGATCGAGTTTTTCTATGTAAGGTCGACCTTTTCTAACTGGCCATTTTTGAAGCATTTGAACTTTTTCCACACCAGTTTTAGTTTCAATCTCACCAATATCTTCAACTACAGTAAATTCTCCTTCAGAAACAATACTTTTTACTGTACCTTCCATATTAGGAGGAAGTATAATTTTTTGAAGAACTGCTGAAGTTTCTTGAACTTCTCCAAGAACATCTCCACCTTTAACTTGGTCTCCTACTTTAGCTAATGGCTTAAAAGTCCATTTTTTATCTTTATCAATAGATGGTACATCTACACCTCTTTCAATAAAGTCACCAGTTTTATCTTTAATAACTTCAAGTGGTCTTTGAATTCCATCAAAAATTGAACCCATAATACCTGGTCCAAGTTCTACGGACAAAGGTCCACCAGTACTTTCTACCGTCTCACCAGGTTTTAACCCAGCTGTTTCTTCATAAACTTGAATGGTTGCAGTATCGCCTTCAAGCTCAATGATTTCCCCAATGAGCTTGTCATTACCTACTTTAACCATTTCATACATTTGAGTTCCTCTCATCCCATCTGCGATGATAACAGGACCTGCAATCTTAATAATATTTCCTTCTGTAATCATTTAACCATCTCTACCCCAATAACTCTTTTGATAAGTTCTCCCATAGGGTCGCTGCCCCTATCAGATGAGCCAGATTTATCTGGTATTTCAATAATCATTGGTAATACATCAGAACCAATTCTTTTATTAATATATTCTCTAATATTATCTGCAACTTTTTCTGTAATAATTATAACAGATACTTTCTTATCAATCAATTCATCAAGTGCATTTTCAGCATCTTTATCATCTTTTACCTCATAACCTTTCTTTACTCCACCAAGTTTAAAACCAGTGACAGTATCAATATCTCCAATAACAGCTACAGATGATTCCATACTAACATCTCCAAAAATTTTGAATATTTAACTAAATTAGTAATTATAATAACATCTCCTGAATTTTAGACATTGAAAAACCAGATTCTCTTTTAGCCCTTACAACAATCTTGAGATTTTTTATTTCTTTCTCTTTTTCATTAAGATATCCAATAATAGGACCAATACCTAATGGTTTCTTTAAAGAAAGATCATTTGCATAATCTATAAGATATTCATCTAAAGCATTTTCAAAAATTGAAACTGATCCAGATTCATTGAAAATTGTAACAGCTTCATTGAGAACTGTATAATAATCAGTACCTTCTAAACCATTAATAAGTGTAGGTATATTATCTGCTTCCATTAAATCTTTCAATTTCCATTCCTTAATCTGATATCCATTTTCAACTATATAAGGAGAAATAGCTTCATAATCTAAACCATCAGCTTTCCCCCGAATAATCAACTTTAAATTTGTTATATCGATTTGTGAACCAATATAAGAGTGTAATATTGTTGTATTTTCATCAGCTGGAACACTAGATGCTAATATGAGACTTTCTAAATAATATTTGTCTAATGCAAATTCTAAAGGTAAAACCATCTGTTTTTCTTCATATTGACTTAAAGAATCTTCTAAAACAGGACCATATTCAGTTCCATCTAATCTTGCAACAATATCTTCAACAGTAGTAACATCAACTAGTTGTTCGCATGTATTATACAATTTACCTACTGGAACTAAAAGGTTTAAAGTTTCCTCTTTAGTTAAATTAGCTTCTTTAGCTGTAATAAGACTTTTTATATTATTTATATCTGGTTTTTTAGATAAAACTGCAAAAGCTTTCCCTATATCATCAGGAACAATTCTTGCAAGTAAAACATAAGTTTTTGCAAGTTGAATATCCAATGATTTTTCAACAGAATGTTTTTCTAAATGTTCTAAATAATCTGGGAAACCTCTAAGATAATTTACTATTTCATTTACATCATCAGCTTCAATGATTTCAGAAAATTGTTTTTCATCAAACAATTTTCCTTTTCTTGCTCTCACTTTAGCATTTGTAAGGAGATAAGGATAAATTTCCAATAGTGGTCTAGTTATAATAATAACCACAACTGCACCAAGAACTACAATTGCAACAAATATTATTGCAAGAAGTGCTTCTGGTGGAATACCAAAAGATTCTATGATTACAGTTAGTTCATCAGCCATAATAATCTCCCCTAATCAAATAAAATTTTAGCTACTTGGCTACGTAAATTTTTCTTATATCTTGATAAACGAGCTTCTATAGTATTATTAACCTCAATTTCCCCATTTTTAGTTTTTAAAATGGCTCCACCAATGGTATCAATAGCTTGACCAAACTCAAATTTAGTATCATTTCCAGTTTCAGATTTAACATTATTTATTATACTATCGACAATGCTTTCAATTTTATTTACATCCTCTTCTTTAGTATGTATTATTAAATCTCCCCCACCAATTTCAATAGCTGCTTCTTCAATAATTCCTTTTAAAGAATCAACATACTCTTTATCTGAAGTGTGGGCGATTTTACTTAATTCTTCATTTGCTTTATTAAAAGATTCTTCTATTACTTCTTCTCTTGTTTCTAACACTAATCTACGAGATTCCATTTTAGCTTCAGATATTCTCTGCTGATATTTCATTTTAGATTGCTTATTTGCATCATCTAAAATCTTATTTTTCTCCAAATCAGCAATTTTAGATCCTTTCTCTTCAAGAGTTTTAATCTCTAATTCTGTTTTTTGGATGATTTCATCAGCTTCTTTCTGAGCTTCCGAAAGAATATTAGAAACAATTTTTTCTGATCCAGAGCTCACAGTTAGACCTCCTAACTTATTATTCCGCCGAATACCATGAGCAAGATAGCAATCAAGAAACCATAAATAGCTTGAGTTTCCATTAACACAGTGAAAATGAGACCACGAGCAAACATATCGTTATCTTCAACAATTGCACCAACGGATGAAGCTGCTGCTATACCTTGTCCTAATGCAGAACCAAAAGCTGCGAAACCAATAGCTAGACCTGCACCAACAGCAATAATACCTGCTCCAGTAGAAAGTCCTGCTCCTCCGCCCATTAATCCTGAAAATACCATAAGCAATACAGCAATCAAAAATCCATAAATAGCTTGAGTTTCCATGAAAACCGTGAAAATAAGACTTCGAGCAAACATGTCACCATCTTGAGCTATAGCACCAACAGATGAAGCTGCTGCTATACCTTGTCCAAAAGCTGAGCCAAAAGCTGCAAAACCTATAGCCACTCCAGCACCAACACCTGCTAAAGCAGTTCCTAAAGTAATTTCTAACGCCATTTTATTTATTCTCCTTTATTTTAAAATTTATTCAAATCTTTATTATTATTTTTTTTATATTTTATTATAGTTTATTTTTTAATAATTTTTTAATTATAATTTATATAAGTGTATTTCCTTAAAATACAAATCATTTAAAATTTTTAGAATATAAATCATTTTTTCAGTTTTGTAATTGTCCTATTTGAGTTAAAAGGTTTAAATGCATTACGTCCTCCCATATAGAACTGGGCAAAGAATTCAACAAAATGCAAACGAAGGGTATTAATAAATCCGCCCATAATCTGTATAAGGAAATTAGCAATGTGTCCAAAGACAATTATAATAACAAATATAATCATTCCAATAATTGGAATTGGTATCATATCACCAATTAATGCAGCAAGAATATTAATAGTCATAGCTATTCCCGCAGTAGATAAACATAAAGCTAAAAGACGAGCATATGATAAAATATTACCCATAAATGAAAATATGTTCATTAATCCAAAAGCACCATCAGTATAAAGCAATATTGCTAATGTAGCTGCAACACAAACTCCTCCAATACCCATACCTATCATTCCAATAGATGGCATCATAAAACCTAGTGCTAAAAAGATAATTCCTACTTCTAAAATAAGCCATACAATATTAGACCCTAATGCTTCTTTCTTTTCACCATATCTAAATTTATTAATTGTACCTATAATAAGCCCCATATTAACATGGAAAAGACCAAATGCAAGAGCTATAATAAGGACTATTTGAGGAACTGCAAATGCATCAATAATAATTAACGGTGAATTAAAACCAAAGAATCTTAAGAGGAAATCCCCCATAAATCCATTAGTTAAAAATCCTAAAACTGTACCCCAAACTCCACAATAAATAGATATCATACCTAAGGAATGGAAGGCTTCACTAGTTTTACCTACTCCTCTAACAGCAATAACTCCCATAATAGCAAATAAAGCCCCATATATAGTATCAGTTAAACAAAAACCAAATATAAATGGGAATAATATCCAAAACAAAATGGTAGGGTCAACTTCATTATATTTAACCGGAGCATACAAACCAACAAGAAATTCATATGGTTTTGCAAAACTTGGATTATTTTGGAGAACAGGAACATTAGTATCATCTTCCCCAATGTTTTCAACTTCAATTTCACAATGTCCTTCACTTTCATAATCAACTAAAGATTTAACTTTGTCTACATCTTTTAAAGGAACCCATGCTTCAAGAAATACAGTTTTATCTGTTTTAGCAAAGGAAGCGAAAATTTCATTTCTATCTTTCTCAATTTCTAATTGTTCTTTTAGAACTATAATCTCATCATCCCATTTTTCAGCTATTTCTTTAAGCTGGGAGTTTAGATTATTCTCTTCTGCATCTAAAGAATCTAATTCTGATTTTATCGATGTTATTATCTCACTAGGTTTACCTGAAAGACCTTGAATTTCAAATTTTTCAAACTCAAATTTTCTAAGTAAAGCAGAGATTTCTTCTTTAAACTCATTTAAAGTCACAATAACAATAATTTCATCAGATGTATTTTTATCTTCAGTATTTGCAGATTCTTCTAAAATTAACAATTTATCAGTAATTTTTACCGATTTTTCTTTAAACTTATTTGCAGATTCAGCATCTATCCTTCCTACAATAGTTGAAGTGTACTTTGTATCATTTAGAATAGCTAAGTCCATGTCTAATTTTAACATTTTATTAGCAATACTCTCATAAGCTATAAGTTCACTTTTTTTACTGCTTAAGACATTTTTTTGATTTTCTATAACCTTTGTTTGAGATTCTACTTCATCAAGCAAATTTTCAGCTTTGACAATTAAATCCTCAGCCTTAATATTTTCGATTTCCTTCTTTTCTGGAATTTCTGGAGAAATGAAAGATTTTAACATATCTTTCATACCAAGATCACCTGTAAGTGCATCTCCTAAAAGTTCAGAAAGACCAGTTGTTTTCATCAATAGGGAAGAAAGTCTACCTGTTAAAGGCGTGATTTTTGAAGGTTCTAAAAGGTTTTTCCAATCAGGATTCTGCTGAATACGCTCTGAAACATCATCAATCTGTACAATACCCTCTTCATGCAATGTTTGCACAATAGAATCAGAGTACTGATTCAATGATATTATTTTAAGTTTACGCATTCTAGCTGTCTGGAACATTCATCTCACACTACAATATATTTTTAACAATAAGCGAAGCTGCTTCATCAACATTATCCATAGCTTTATTTTTAATAGAAATAGTATCTTCTTTAGCTTTAGATGTTATAGAATTAGCTTCTTTTCTTGCGTCTTCTTCTGACTTAAAAATAATATCTTTAGCCTCTTCATTAGCTGAGTTCTTAGCTGTCTGGATTATCTCATCAGATTTAACTTTTGAATCTTCAATCATTTCCGTAGATTTGACATTAGAATCTTCAATTAATTGATCAGCATCGTTTTCAGCTTTTTTAATTTCTTTAATAGCTTCTGATATCTCTGTCATAATTAACCACCAAGTAATTTAGAATTTTATTATGCATTATATATATCTTTTTCTACTTAACTTTAATAGAAAATATTAATCAAAAATTTATAAATTAATTGTTTATTTTTCCTATTTATTGATTATCCCCTGATATAACATAATCTTATAAAGATAGAGAAATAATAATCCCCTATTATAATCAAGTTTTATAATCAAATTTTATAATCATAATATTAAAATAGAAATAATTTTTTTAATAATTACTAATATTTTTTTAATAATCTCCAATATTTTTTAATAATCACCAACTATCATTTAATAAACACCAATATTCTTCAATAATCCTTATTACTATTCAATAAACACCAATACTATTAAATAACCATTATTACCCTTCAATAACCATTATTACTATCCAATAACCATTATTACTATCCAATAACCATTATTACTATCCAATAACCATTATTACCCTTCAATAATCCTTATTACTATTCAATAAACACCAATACTATTTAATAATCACAAATATCATTTAATAACCATTAAGTTTCTTAAACTCATAATAAGAATAAATAATTGGAATAAATGCAGCTAAAAAAATAGCTATAAACAAACCAATACCAAGATAAATAAAATTCTCACTAATAAATGTAGCTAAACCATAAACTATTAAAATAAATCCAGCTATCATAAAAGTATAAGATCCAAGTCTATGGGTTTTTTCCCACACTAAATCATTTTTAAGTGTCCAAGGAGTCCTAATACCAAGATAATTATTTGGTTTAATATCTTCCATGTAATGAGCTACAATAACAAAGAAAATAGCTAGTATGATTGATATAAATACACTTATTTCAACTATCAAGAAATTTTGAGAAATGACACCATTAATATTAGTTAATGCTAATGCTAAAAATACTGGAATCCAACTAAAAACCATAACAAGAATAGTTACTGCTGGAATCAGCTTATCTTCAATATTTTTATTTAAATTAATTTCATCTACAGTGTAACAATAAATGATATAAATAATAGCTATGAAAATTGGAATCATTCCTATAATTGGAATATACCATTTAGAAGCAAACCCATCTACAGCACCATCTAGATTTATGTGAATAGGAACTATATCTGGAAGTCCAAAACTTACTAAAATCAAAGCTATTAAATTTAAAACAACTAAAGGAAATACAAACTTTATAATTTTCATAACCATCAAAACTTATTTAGGGTTTTTATAAAAAAATCGTAAAAGTCCTGAAGGTAACTTTCTAAGATAAGCTAAAATAGCTAAAATAGTAAAAATTATTCCTATTATTATGAAAAAAAGTTCATATGGAAATTCTAAAAAGATAAGTCCTACAGCTATAAAAACTATTCCTTCAATTAACAAAACTATTTTATTCCATTGTGGTTTGAATACAACTAATGGGTAAGCTATTCCTATCAACACAAAAATTACACTAGAAGCTATTGAATTTGAGTCAATAGACATTCCACCTAAATTTAAAAAAGGAAGGGATGCCCATATTATCATTACAAAGGCAAAAACTATTGAAAGTTGCTGAATTCTTTTATTATACGACATAAAAGTTCTCCAAATTGTTATATTAATTATTAAATTTATAAATTACTAATTATTTTTTTATATAATTTTTAAATATATAATTTTTAAATATATAATTTTTAAATATATAATTTTTAAATATACAATTTTTAAATATACAATTTTTAAATATACAATTTTTAAATATCAAAATAATATTATTTAAAATTATATCAAATAATATT
>WRCI01000059.1 GCA_009784145.1 Methanobrevibacter sp. | reverse complement strand
ATAATCAGTAGCCGGGGTGGCTCAGCTGGTTAGAGCGCACGGCTCATAGGGTTTTAAGCAGTGCTCTGACTAATTCCTGGGATACCGTGAGGCCGCGGGTTCGAATCCCGCTCCCGGCATAATAAAAAGTCCCAGGAGTTTTATTTTTTTCTTTTTTTAAAATTTTAGAATTAATCTAACACTTATTTTTATTTTTAAATCCTGTTTAAATAATTCTATACTATTATAAAGTAATATTATATTATATAGTTCATTACCTAACAATTTTCAATAAAATTGTAATTTATATATAAATAAATATAATTTATTGTGTAAAAAGTTTTGTAATAGACTATAATTAGTATAAAATCATGTGATTATTGTACACAACAACCAAATCCATTTTAAAAATAATTTAATCACAATAATAGTATTAAAAATAAACAATATATAATTTACTAAAAACTAGAATACATAGCTATAAAAAATGTTGAGAAACGAGATGACAAAATTATTGAATATATGACAAAATAGTAAGTATATATACAAAAAATAAAAAAAACAATATTAAAATCTAAAAAAACAATTAAAAAAAATTAGATTAAATATTCTATATTCTTATAAACCTTTTTTCTATGTTCTGCTTGAAAAATCAGTATTTCTGGAGGATTGGTTGAATCATCTACCATATAAATAATACGATAATCTCCTTTTCTTTTTTTCCTAGCTTTCACACTACCTTGAATAAACCCATATTTGGATGGTTCTTTTTCGATTTCTCGAATACCTCCCATAACTTGTTTTAAAGTCAGTGGGTCTTTTTTAGATAATCTCTTGAGAAACTTATCAACTTGTGGATAAACTCTAATCTTGTACATTGTATCTTTCTTCAAGATTATCAACATCCAACTCTATATAGTTTCCCCCATCCATTTCTGCATGAATTTTATCTATTCCTTTGTGAAACTTTTCACAGTCATGCTCTTTAATTATTTTCTCTAAAGATTTATTAATAAATGCTTCTTCAGTAGTGTTTTTTTCAGAAGCTAATTTTTTAATGTCATTAAATATATTACTATCAATCTTAACATTAATGTCCATATAATCACACCTATAGATATATTATTGTCTTATCAAATATTTATAATTAATTATTTTTTTTAGACCTTTTTTAGACACTATAAAACATTAAAAAAGTAAAAATATCACCACATTTTTCTTCCAATAGCTACACCAACTACAACTTTTAATAGCTATTTTTCAAGTTTATCTTTTTTATAAGGATTTTATACTTGTTTTATATATTTATATTTCATATACCTGATTTATTATGCATTTATTGTCATATACTTTTATATTTTATATTTATATTTCATATACTTGTATATTTTATACTTATATTTCTTATACTTATATTTTTTATACTTGTATATTTTATATTTATATTTCTTATACTTCTATATTTTATACTTATATTCCCTATATTTAACTTATTATACTTTTATAATAAAAAAATCAACATTATAAAAATATTTAAAATTTAATAAAATATTTAATACATCAAAACCAAAAATAAAAATGATATAAAATTATCAATTAAATGGACATTACTAGTAAACAATTAAAAATATCATCAAAAATCTTAAATATAGGTGTTAAAATGCTTTATAGAGAATTAGGAAACACAAAAGAAAAAGTATCAATTCTAGGATTTGGAGCTATGCGTCTTCCAACTATTAACAATCAAGCAGATAAGATAGATAAAGAAGAAGCTTCAGCTATGTTAGAATATGGAATAGATAATGGAATAAATATTATTGATACTGCCTATTCTTACCATACACTTGATTTTGATTATGCAGGAGAAAGTGAACCATTTATTGGAGAATTTTTATCAACTGGTTTACGAGAAAAAATATTGATTTCTACAAAGTTACCTAGCTGGATAGTTGAGAAAAAAGGAGATATGGAAAAATTCCTTAACCAACAATTAGAAAGATTACAAACTGACAGTATTGATATCTATTTACTCCATTCACTTAAAAGTGATTATTGGGAAAACTTGACTAATCTAGATGTATTTGAATTTATGGATACAGTATTAGGAGATGGAAAAGTTAAACACATAGGGTTCTCTTTTCATGATGAATTAGATCTTTTCCTTGAAATACTTGACTCTTATGATTGGGAAGTTGTTCTTACTCAGATGAATTACTTAGATGAAGGATATCAAAGTGGAATAAATGGAATAGAATATTTAAGTAGTATAAATATGGGAAACATGATTATGGAACCACTTAGAGGAGGAAGATTAGTAGAAAACATTCCTCCAGAAGTTCAATCTCTATGGGACACATCACCAACAAAACGGAGTCCACTTCAATGGGCATTCCAATATCTTTGGGACATGGAAGGAATTAGTACAGTGTTTAGTGGAATGAGTTCATTAGAACAAGTTAAAGAAAATATAGCTATAGCAGAAGAAGGTTATCCAAATACTTTAACTCAAGAAGAGAAAAATCTTATAAAAGATGTGGCTAGAGTTTATAGAGAAAAGAAAGATATTGATTGTACAGAGTGTAATTATTGTATGCCTTGTCCACAAAAAGTAGCTATTCCAACTTGTTTTAAAGAATATAATATAGCTAAAATGCTTGACAATCCAGAAGCAAGTTCAATGCAGTATTTTTGCCTTCTCGATGAAGAAAATTATGCTTCTTCTTGTACAGAATGTGGAAATTGTGTTCCAATGTGTCCCCAAATGATAAATATTCCAGAAGAACTTAAAAAAGTAAAAAACATATTTGGAAGATAATAATTAAAATTTAATAATAAAATTTATAAAAAATACTTTAAAAAAAATTTAATAATAAAATTTAATAATAAAATTTATAAAAATAAAATTTATAAAAAAATACTTTAAAAAAAGATTTAAAAAAGATTTTAAAAAAAATTTAATAATAAAATCTATAAAAAAAATCTTAGAAAAATACTTTAGAAAAAGATTTTTCATAAATTGAAAAATATACAAAATATAATATTATAAAACTAAATAACATATACAAAAATTAAAGAATCTAAATAAACAAATGTTTTTAATGCCTGAAAGAAGTGATTTTAATGCCTGAACGATTTATTGGAATGGGATATTGGGAAATTATTACCCGTCAAATGAGCATAGTTACAAAAAGTCAGCAAACAAGATTTAAAGAATCTAAAATAGGAGTTATTGGTTGTGGAGGTCTTGGTGGTTCTGTAATAGAAATGTTAGCTAGAATGGGAGTTGGAAAACTTACTATAATTGATAAAGATTCTTTTGATATGTCTAATCTTAATAGACAGCTAATGAGTAGTATTGATTCTCTTGGAAAAAGTAAAAGTGAAGTTACAAAAGAGAATATAAGATTAATTAATCCATATGTAAAAGTCGAAGCTTATAATGAAGAATTAAATGAAAACAACATTGTAGAAATATTATCTGATTGTGATATTATTATTGATGCTTTAGATAATTTAGCTACTAGAGTTCTCATTAGTAGATATGTAAAAGAAAATGAAAAACCATTTATTCATGGAGCTATACATGGGACTAAAGGGCAACTGACAGTATTCAATAAAGAAACACCAAGTTATGAAGAATTATTTTCATTGCCTTCTAAAGGAAAAGAATTAAATAAAAATACAAAACTTGAGCTTGAAAAAATAAGTCAAGAAGTTCCTCCAGTAATTGGACCAATAGCTAATATCATAGGAAGTTTAGAAGCTTTTGAAGCATTTAAATTAATAACTGGAATAGGAAATGTTGCATTAGCTCCAAAAGTTGTTAGTATAGACTTATTAGATTTAAGTTCTTTTAGCTGTTTAGACTTATAAATTTTTAATAAGCTTATAAATTTTTAATAAACTTATAATTTTTTAATAAGCTTATAATTTTTTTAAATTTATAATTTTTTAATAAGCTTATAATTTTTTTAAATTTATAATTTTTTATAATTTTATAGTATAAATAGAAAAAACATGCCTCTTTGTAAATTGCGCTTAAACCATTTTTATTTTTATCCTTTTTATTCAATCTTCATTTTATTTATTTTTTCTTTAACCCAATCATATCCTTTTTCAAAAAATGGACATGACTCAATACAATATGTGCATCCTTGACTACAACCAATACATTTTTCATCAATAATATCTGCTTTAGTTAAATTATTATCATTTTCAATTAATGCATTTTCAGGACATCCTTTAATACACTTGCCACATACTTCACAATAATTTTTAATCCATTTATGATTGTTTTTCTTGAGAATTGGTAAATTTTTTATTGAAGTTAATATTGCTGAAACTTTTAATCTAGGACCTAATTCTGGTGTAATGAGTAGGCCATTTTTACCAATATCTCCTAATCCTGCAACTTGTCCTAACCTTGAAAGATCTATCAATTCTCCTTCAGGATGAGCTACTTGTGTTGCAAATCCAACACTCCTTAAATAATCAGACAACTCATAAGAAATATTTCCAAATTTTTCATATAGTTTATTATTAAGTTCTTGGGCTTTTTCACCAGGAATCTCATCAATTATGTCCATACCTATAGGAGAAGTTATAACAATCGCATTAGAATATTGTAAATCATGATTTTCATTTAAAATATTTTCGGGTATTTTTGCATAGCCAATACTCTTAATTCCAAATTTTTTGCTCTTTTTTTCTAATTTTTTCAATGTGTCATTTTCTATTTCTTTTTTAGGATTTTGGGGGTTATCTATTTTGGACTGGTCAGGTCGTACAAAACTTCCACACCCACATCCACATCCTTCTTCTTTTTCTTTTTCTTTTTTTCCTCCAATTATCTCTTCTGATTCACAACAAATGGAATTATTTTCTAAAGATATTTCTCCTTTCTGTGTTTTGGTCATGTTTTCAATTTGTTCAATCAATTTAGGATTAGATAAGCTAAAATATGTCCATTTTCCTTCCTTTCTCCAATTAAGCAAATTAGATCTTTTGAGAATATTTAAATGATGAGATATTGTGGATTGTGGTTTATCAAGTGCACAATCAATATGACAAGCACACAACTCCCCATTTTTAAGAAGATATAATATTTTTAATCTCAAGGGGTCAGAAATAGCTTTTAAAATCTCAGACTGATTATATAGAATATTATCCTTAGGTAGTTCTTTTATAATTTCATCAAATTCATTAAGAGCTTCTTTTAATTTTTCTATACAATTATTATCTTCCAAGTTACAATCTATCATAATATATAATTATAATATCAACATATTTAAATATTTCGTTATATCAATTTAAAAAAAATAAAAATAAAATATTTTATTATTAATATTTTAAACTTTTAATAAAATTATTTCATATATAAATTTTTTATAACAATATTATAAATATTATTATTTGTATTTTCTAAAAATAATACTAATTAAAAATATAAATTAAGTTTTAAATGATATAATATAATCAAAATAATATAAAAATAATTAAATAATCAAATATATAAAAATAAATCAAAATAACTATCCTACATTAGGTCCTTCACCCAGAGTATCATTTAAATCTTGAATCATCTCAAAGTGTTCATCAGATAAATCAGGAAAATCTTCTCTTTTTAATTTTTTACCTTTTGGCATAATTATCACTACTTATTTTTTTTCTTTTTTATAATATATATATATATATATATAATTTTAGTACAAAACCATTTTCTTTAAACATACTTTAATCCCTTTAGCTATATTCTCTTGATTTTTACCAAAATATAATCTATATAAATCATCCATTAATCTTTAATTTTTTGTGATTGAAAACTTTTTATAACAATTAAAATTTTATGTAAAAATAGTATAAAAATATAAAATAGAAAATAAAAAATAGAAAATATAAAATATAAAATATATGAAAATAATACTATAACTTATTTATAGAAAAATTTAAAACTTATATAACAATAAGTTAATTAATATTTAAAACTTATATATTAAATGATAATGATTAGATAAGTGTTCTTTTTAGGAGATATTTTTATGATAGATGATGTAGGAAATGCAATTATAATGATGGAAGAAAAAGAGATAAAATTTATACGCTTACAATTTGTAGATATAAATGGAATCCCAAAAACTATATCTATTCCTTACAGAGGTAACGAAGATATAGAATCCATATTTAATGATGGGCTACTTTTTGATGGTTCGTCTATTGATGGTTTTGTTGAAATCGAAGATAGTGATTTAATAATGAAACCTGATCCAACAACATTTTCCTTATTACCATGGAGACCAGAAGAATCTGGAGTATGTAGATATATATGTGATATATATACAACAGACAATAAACCATTTGAAGGAGATCCTAGAACTGCACTTAAAAAATCCTTGGAAAAAATTAAAAAAAGTGGATTAGATTATAATATAGGACCAGAACCAGAATTTTTTATTTTAGATCAAGATGAACAAGGTTATCATATTCCTCATGATGATGCAACTTACTTTGATGTTGAACCTGTTGATAAAGGTCCTAACTTCAGAAGAAAATTAGTTATAGATCTTGAAGAGCTTGGTTTTGAAGTTGAAGCAAGTCATCACGAAGTAGCTCCAGGTCAAAATGAAATCGCATTTGAATTTGACCGTGCTTTAAAAACAGCAGATGCTGTTATTACATTTAAACAAGCTATAAAAGCTATTGTAGATAACATGGGATATAAAGTAACTTTTATGCCTAAACCATTCTTTGGAGTAGCTGGTAGTGGAATGCATTGCCACCAAAGTTTATTTAAAAATGGAGAAAACCTTTTCTATGATGAAAATAATGAAAATGGTTTATCAAAAATGGCTTCACACTTTATGGGCGGTTTGTTAAAACATTCTCCAGCAATTTCGGCTGTTGTTGCACCTACTGTAAATTCATATAAACGATTAGTTCCTGGGTATGAAGCACCAGTTTATATATCTTATGGATTTAAAAACAGATCTACACTTATTCGTATTCCTGCTGCTCGTGGAAAAGGAACAAGAATTGAATATAGAAGCCCAGATCCATCTTGTAATCCATACCTTGCATTTACAGCTATGTTAGAAGCAGGTCTTGATGGAATCAAAAACAAAATTGACCCTGGAGAACCAGCTGAATTTAACATATATGATTTATCTCAAGAAGAACTTGATGAAAAAGGCATTAAAACTTTACCAACAAGTTTATGGGAAGCATACCATGCTTTTGATGAAAATAGAGTCCTTCAAAAAGGTCTTGGGAAACATATAAGTCAAAAGTTCTTAGAATCCAAGTATGCTGAATGGGATGAATATAGAATCCAAGTCTTTGGATATGAAGTTAAAAAATATATAAATCTTTAATATTTGATTGTGATTTAGTTAATAAGTAATTTAAATAAAAGGATGATTTAACTAAAAGATAATTTAAATAAATCATTTAAGATTTTATTTGAATTATTATTATATTTTATTATATGATTTTTATTATATGATTCATTTGAGATTTTATTTGAATTTTTATTATATTTTATTATATGATTTTTATTATATATTAATATAGATATTATTAAATAATATATAAAACTATAAAAATATATAGATAGTATAAAATAATTTATAAAAATAATAATAAAATATAAATATTATGAATATCAATATGTACTAACATACAATAATTAAAAAAAATATATGAAATTATAATCATAATTTAAGATAAATTTAATGAATTATTAAGATAAAGTTATTATTTAATGAATTATTTAAGATAAAATTATTATTTAAGATAAAATATCCCATAATTCATATATTAATAATTCCATATCTTATTTTTTCATATTTTTGATTATTTGTAAATTTTCAAAAACAACAGTATTTTTTCTAATGCTATTTGAATTATAATATAACTAAATTTAAGGTGACAATATGGTTGAAAAAAAAAATATTACTGCTACTTGCAGTGAAATATGTGAATACATAGATAAAGAAGTTTCACCTGGAGACAAGGTTGGATTATCTCTTGGAAGATGTTATGTACCTGGAAAAGTGGTTACTAATAACGATGGAGTATTACAAATTGAAGTAAATAGTGACATGATAAAAGGATTAAGTTGTCTTGATATTCAAGAACTAAAAGAATTCTTAGTAGAATTAGAACATGAGTGTGAAAGTGGAGTTTGTGTCATTGAAGCTAAAGATGATTAGCTTCTAAACATGAAATAAACTCATTTTATTTATTTCACATTTTATATTTACTTGTTTTAATTTTATTTATTTTATATTTACTTGTTTTATATTTACTTATTTTATATTTACTTATTCTTAGTTTATTTATTTAAACTTTCTTATTTTAGATTAATTAAGATTTATATCTATTTATTTTATATTTACTTATTTAAATTTTCTTATTTTAAATTAACCTAGTCTATGTTAACTCATTATATTAATATAAGATTTACACCTATTTATTTTATGTTTATCTATCTTATTATATTTTAAACATGCAAATAATTATTTATATATGCTCTTTATTGAATTTACACTATCATTTCAACTTTTTTCTAATATAAATTGTACATTAAATCAACTTCCATTAATAATAAGAACCATATTTTGCCTATGATTAAATCGATATGTTTATATATACATATCAGCAAAATAATTATGTTAATACATAAAATATGATTCGAATACATTGAAATTATACTTAAAAAGTATAAAAAATTAAAAAGGAAGTATTGTGAAGATTTATGTATTAAACTATCTAAATAGAAATCATTTCAAAATGATTGATATTAAAAGAACAAAATAAAATTAAAAAATACATTTTTCCCAAATTAGTAAAAAGGATACTTAGAAGTTTGATGAATAGAAAAAAAATATAAGCCAATATGAACTTTTAACAATAAAAACCTCCAATTTGTTATTAGCTATTTGATTTCAAATTTTATAACATTAGACACTTTTGTATTGAATTTTCTGATTATTTATAGATAATTGGATAATCTCAAGCTAAATATTTGAGGCTATATTAATCTATTTGATTTCTTCTGAAGTATCTTAATTTTTTTAAATTTTTTATCTAAATTAATAATTATAAAAATCTGAATAATGGATATTCTAAAAATCTGAATAATTGATTATTATGAAAATCTACCAATAATTTATATTATAAAAGTCT
>WRCI01000058.1 GCA_009784145.1 Methanobrevibacter sp. | reverse complement strand
TTATTTTATATATTATATATTTATATTGAATATTTTTTATAAAAAATAATTTATATTCTATAGTTTTACATGATAAGATAAATTATATTTTAATTCATGAATTATACTTATTTAAATCATTTTGTTAAATATAAAAATTCCAAAAACTTATTCAAAAATTCAATATTTTTATAAAAAAATATATTGATTAAATTGATTTTGTAAAAATAAGTGAACAAAAAATAATGAAAAACTTAAAAGACAAACTAAAAATCCCTACTGAAATAGCTAAATCAGCTAATATGAGTGTTCCAAAGGTTAATCCTTCACTTAGAACCTTAAAAAATAGAGAAATAACAATTTGTCTTAATGAAGATAAAAGAACTGTAGAGTTTACACTCTGACAGACAAAGGAAAAAAGGTTCTAAAAACAATAGAATAAATTAAAAAAGTAAAATATCTGCATTAAATTTAGCTAATTTTTTATATTAACTGAAAATAGAATATATTCTTTATTATTAATATCAAACTAATATTGTAACTTTTTTATTGATTTGTATTTATTTCATTTATAGTATATTCCATTAAAGATACCTATTCCAAAAAGAACATATAGACTATGCATTTCGCTTGATAATACTTATTCCAAATAAAAATACCTATCCTCCATATTCCAAAAAAAGAATAAATTTTATAAAAATAAATCAAAATTTAACATAAGTTAACATTTTCAAGAAAAAAATAAAAATGGGATAAAAAATTAAAGGAAACAAAGGACTTTCAGGCTTGAAAAGTCTTAGATTTTTCAATACTAGAAAATCCTTAGATTTCATCTTTGAAAGAAATTTTTAAATAATTTATCCTTTTAAAAAATGTTTAAATATTATTGATTTTTTCTAATTATTAACCTTAAGCTACTTAATAGTACTATTAATATTATTATTACAGGTATTCCTGTTTTTTTCATAGCTACGACTTTTGTTGTATTTGAGTTGCTACTATCCTCAGAGATGACATTATTTTCATCATCATTTGGAATATTAGCACCCACTTCACTATCATCATTTGGAGTACTTGGATTACTATCCATTTCATTATCATTACTTGTTTTTATAAATTCAGCAGATGCAATACCATCATTGAAGTTATCACCACCAAATACTGTAACAGTGATTTTGTGTAATCCAACAGTGATTTTGCCAGCAGGTACAGTTATTGTTGCAATTCCATTTTCATCTGTAATTCCAGATCCAACTATTTCTCCATTTAATACGAAATCAACAGGACGATTAATTACAGGATCTCTGTCTTCATCAGTTGCATTAGCTATTATTGTAATAGAACCATCATCATTTTCAATTACTGTTATAATCACGATAATATTGCCTTTTTCAACATTGAAATTTCTAGTGTTAGTAAATCCATAGTATATATCATTACCTTCCCATATAACAGAAATAAGAATATTTCCTACATATGTTGGTTTGTAAGATAAAATCCATTTACCATTATCATCAGTTAGTACAGTATCATTTTTTCCATCTACAGTAACATTAATGTAAATATTAGCAAGTGGATTCTCAAATTCATCAGTTGCAAGACCTGTTATATTGATAGTTTTTCCAACTATAACATTATCTGGAATAACAATAGTTGAACCAGTATCAAATTTAATAACAACTTCTAATTGACCTGAATTAATATCAATTGAATATAATCCCTTAGAACTGTACTTACCAGTTACTGGTAGAATACCTAAAGTATTTGGAATATAAAACATGCCTGCATTACCTTCTATAGAAAGTATACTGCCTAGAAAACCATCATTGACATAGAACTCAATACCTCCTCCTGTAATAGGATTACCCATATCATCAGTCAAAGTAGCATTGATAAAAATATAAGTATTGTTTAAAACTTTCAAAGTAGAATTACCAAGATAAGTCAAATTAAAAACACCCATATTGCCTGCATTATAAATCACATTACCAAAAATACCTGCTATATTATCAACCATAGTGTTGCCAGAAACTGACATATTACCGAAATTAAAAATACCTCCACCAATACCCGTAGCATTATTTCCTATAAAAGTAGAGTTAATTATATTACAGTTATCCATATTATCTGCACTGTATATTGCACCCCCATAAGATGCACTATTATTAGTGAAATTAGAGTTAATCACAGTAAAATCGTAGCCAACAAAGAAGTAAATTGCACCTCCATAAGATGCACTATTATTAGTGAAATTAGAGTTAGTCACAGTGAAATCATTACCTATATTCGAGTAAATTGCACCACCCAAAAATGCATTGTTACTAGTAAAAGTAGAATTAATTATATTAACATTATCCCCATAATTCCAGTAGACTGCTCCACCATAGTTACCTGCAGTATTATTAATGAAAGTACAATTAATTATATCTAGGTTATGATTTTGATTAGAAGTACTTAATGCACCACCAGCATGGTTCTTAGCATTATTATTAATGAAATTAGAGTTAATTAAAATGATGTTTGTGGGATTAGTAGTCAAAATTGCGCCACCAGAATAAGTTGCATTATTATTAGTGAAATTAGAGTTAGATACAGTAAAATTATTATCATGATTAACAATTGCACCACCAACTTCTGTTGCAATATTATTAGTGAAATCAGAGTTCTCTATAGTAAAATTATAACCATAATTATAAACTGCACCACCAGATAATGCATTATTATCTATAAAACTAGAATTGATGATACTAAGATAAGGACCTCTATTATAAATTGCACCACCATACTGCTTTGCATGGTTATTAGTAAATATACAATCAATGAAAGTCAAGGTTGAATTATCAAAACCATTAGCAATTGCTCCACCATCATAAATCCAAAAACCATCTACACTATAATTTTGACTACCATTTCCATTGATAAATGTGATATTTATGAAATTAACATTGATATTATTGTTTATTATGAATATTCTGGATAGATTTTGTGCATTAATAATTACACTATCTTTTGATCCATTTCCTTTCATTGTGATACTTTTATTTATAGTTATATTAGTGTCTAAGTTTGTTTTATTGTAAATTCCTGGTTGTAAGAATAATGTGTTCCCAGTTCCAGTATTAATTATACCTTGAGCAATACCTCCTTCATCATTAGCATAGATAGTGTGATTATCTGCATTGACTGTGGATACACTACAAATTAATAAAGCTACAGATACTAGAGTAAATAAGGTTATTTTTCTTAAATACATAGTTTTTTCACCTCCTATTTAATTGGTTAAATACAATATGATAAGAAACTTAGTAAAAATTACTAATTATGATTATCATATTATTTTGATTAATAAACATTCACAATTGTGGCTATTTTATTAATCTATGCAAAATTCATGCTTTTTAATAAAATAGCTAATTCCTTTTATTAATCAAAACAAAATTATTAACTGAAATTTTCTTCTCATTAATAAAAAGATTTACAAGAAAAAGTGTCTAATAAATTTTTAATTAAAGTTAAAATGATGATTATTGTTTTTAGTAAGAAATTATTTGTAAAATATAGCCTTTTGATATCTTAGCCACAACCATTTTGTATTTATATCATTACAGTTAATTTAATGAAAAATTATTTTAATCTCTTGATAATAATAAAATTCATTTAAATATATTTTCTAAAAATATATTTTCTAAAAATATATTTTCTAAAAAAATATTTTCTAAAAAAATATTTTCTAAAAAAATTGACATCCCCTCCCTATCTGTTATTGAACATTTTTTGTGATTGATATAAAAAAATCTAAAATTATCAGATTTTATTAATATAAACTCATAATATAAAATAATGGCAAAATATCACAATAAATATTATTATGATTTATTAACCATTACTTTAAATCGAATAACTCCCATTATAGAGTGAATATTTCATATTATAAAATGAATACTCATTATATAACATGAATACTCAGTCCAAAAATATTTTAGCAAATAATAAAAAAATTTAAGAAAATTTTTTATAATAAATATTTTTTATAAAGAAGCTAATTTTATATAATAAGTTAGTTTTATTACGAATAGTTAATTTTATACAAATTAGTTTCAAAGAACTGAAACAAAAACCTAAGCACTAGTACTTAGTAAAAAGTAGTATATAAATTACAATGTAGAATGGACGTTCAATAAAGAACTTTATCATTGAAAAATGAGTCATACAATACCAAAATTATAAAAAAAGAATAATTCTTTAATTTTAAAAAAAATTAATATATAAATAAAAAGATTTAAAAAAACAATACAACAAAATATACTATAAACCAATTATACAAAAGGAACGATATTATATAGCAAAGGTGTGATAATAAAATGAAGCAAGTTATATTAGTTAGAACAGACTTAAAAATGCGTAAAGGAAAACTTGCAGGGCAAGTTGCCCATGCAAGTATTGGAGCAGCCAGAACAGTTCCAGATAATCAAGTACAAAACTGGCTTGATAAATATGACCAAAAAAAGATAATTTTAAAAGTTTCAAGTCTTCAAGAAATGCATGACTATGAATCAAAATGTATCGAAATTGGTTTAAACTGTGTATATGAAGTAGTCAATACAGGTGACAATCAGATACCAGTAAACGAAGTTACATGTTTAGGAGTAGGTCCTGCAGATGATGAAATATTAAATGAAATATTTAAAGATTTAAAACTATTGTGATATTGAAGTATATAGCTACAGAATAAATGATATGAATTAAATAATATGTAAAAAATATTACCTCCCTAAAAAATACGAAAAACAATGAAGAAACAAACTAATAACTAATAAATATAAAACTACAGAAAATACTATCAAAACAATAATCTCAGTATTTAAAAAAAATATATTAACAAGTTAAAATATAATAAATAATGAAAACATAATACTGTCAATATAATAAGATAATTAAAAAAGGAACGATAATATGGTGGACAGAAAACAATTAGCTATTGACTTTGCCAATTCCTTAAACCATCCAGAAATTGAAAAAATTATTCTCTTTGGATCTGTAGCTAGAGGTGAAGATACAGATGAATCTGACATAGATGTGATTATCTTTACAAAAAAAGATGAAGATGAGTTTAAAATTAAAGATGATGTTTATACTAAAGTAATGGACATTGTTTATGAATATATGGAATATATTTCTGCTAAAATCATCCCAATCAATCATTACAAAAAGTACAAAAATTTCTCTTTTTTTTCTAATGTAGATAAGGAGGGAATTGTCATTGGATGAAGTAGATGCCATATTCAAAAGAGCGATTGATGCTTTAAATGATGCTGAATTCAATTTTAGTTATGAACGTTATAATGTTTCAATAAATCGCTCCTATTATGCTGTTTTTTATGCATCAAAAGCACTTTTACTGAAAAAAGGAGTGGAAACTAAGAGACATTCAGAAAATTTGAGAAAATTTGGTTTTGAATATGTTGTCAATGATAATTTCGATGCAAAAATAGCTAAAATATTATCTATATTAGTTGAAGATAGAACTCGTGTAGATTATGATTTTCAATTTGATGTTGTGAAAATTCAAGCCAAAGAAGCTTTAGAAAATGCAGAACAATTCATAAAAGAATGTGAAAAATTCTTATAAATCTTAAAAGAATCATTTATCTACAAGACTCATTCTACAAAGTGGTTTAGCTAAGTGTCTACGAGCTACTACAGGTGTCTCATAAAATTTACCTTCAATTAAATTCCTTTCCTCTTCAACAGCTATTTTTTCACCATTTGGTAGCTTATAAGCACATTTTTTACATTTAAATCCTTTATTTTTACCTGCAGAAGTCATTCTTTTTCCACAAATACAAATAGGATTTTCAAAATGTTGTTTTTTATTAAGTTTAATTATTCTAATCTTTTCTATATTAAAAGTTCCACCACAACCAATTCCACCAAATAGCTGAACTTGATCACCAGATAAAAGTTCTTTAATAACAGCTCTAAACTCTTTAGTTGGTTCATATGCTGCAGCTTCAATAAGCCCTAAATCATCAGCTAAAGTAAAAAAAACATGTCCTCCCTCAATAATATGAGGGTCTTCTTTTACATAACCACTAATACTATAACAACCATATTTTTCCATATCATTGATTTTAGCTACATTTTGAAGGTGCATATCAGTGTGCTGGTTTGTTTTAAAAATACAATAGCTTTCAATAGGTTCATCAACTTCCACAATGCTTTTAGCTAATTTCAAATCATCAATCGATTCTCCTCGAATTCCATAGAGAATAGGACATGGTGTTTTAGGTTCAATAGCTATATAATCATTATTAATATCAAGATTTTCAAAAGTATCTAATGTTTTTTTATCCATTTCATAAACAGATTTTTTATCAATCAAACGTTTTTTACCATAGTTTTCAGGACTACGATATGTTAAAAGCTCATAAGTATAATCTTCAAGAGGGCAAGCTATAGCTGCAATAGAACCAATAATCCCTCTTCCTTTTTTAAATTTATGAATTTCAGCTCCAATTTTCTCTGCAAAATCTTCTGCTTTTTTTATTGATATAATAGAATAAATAGCTTTCATAGCATAATTTTCCATTTCAGATGTGATTTCACCTTCATAAAAAACTACACCGGGATTAGTATTTTCACAAGACATCTGGGAAAGTTTTTCTACATTTTCGAGAATTATATCTTTAGCTAATACAATTTTTTCATTATTATATTTATCAATATCAATTTTAAAAGAAATCCCACCATTTCCACGAGTTTTAAATTTAGCAAATGGGTTTAATCTAATAAGTCTAGGATAACCAACAATCGCTATTCCAACTTCTTTTAATTGATTAATAATAGAACAAGCTAAGTAAGTAGTGCACATACCTTCTGGAGAATCAGTATCATCAATACCTACATGAAAATATTTAATAAAATCACCTTAAATTGATAAAAAAAATAAAAAAAAATCTCTAAAATTATTTGCTCAAATAACCTTCAATCAAATTCCTACTTTCATTTAATGCTTCTAAAGGAAATCCTTTTGGCATAGTTCCAAGTTCTCCTTCAACATCCTTTAGAATACCTTCCCCTACACCTAAAAACATTCCTTCACTAACTAATCCAGAAAAAGTTTCTGGTGGTAGGAAAGCTATAGCTACATTATTACCATCTTTTACAGTTAAATCATTAGTAACAACTTGAATAGCTCTTTTTCCAATGTTTACATTACAAATCATGAGAGAATCATTTTTTGAGTGTTTACTAACACTCATTATTTCTCCAACTTTAATATCAATAGCTATAATTGGATCATTAATTGAGCCAAATAATATTCTATTTTTTAATCCAAGAATTGTATCAATGAAAAATCTCGCCTTAGCAATAGCTTCTTCAGCTTTTTCTTTATCTTCTTTTGGAGTTTGATTCATGAATTGGTGAGCCCAATCTTCTCCTCCTAAATATCTTATTACAAGTTCTGCTTTTTCTTCTAACTTAGCTATTTCTGGAGTATTAGCTAAATCTTTAGGATCTAAATAAGAATAATTCAAAGTTTGAAAATCACTTCCCATGCTTTCAGCACTTTCAATTGCCATTTTTTTATTCCAACGTCCTCTAAAACTTCCACTTCTAGCAGTTCCAACAAACATATTAACTGTTTTTTGTCCAAGTAAAAGCCTGTAATCTTTGGTAGTATCCCACATTGTATCACTTTTGTCTTTGCCTTGTTTCATATAAATATAACAAAAAGAGTAATTAATAATACTCAAATTATTTAACTTCCATATATGAATAGTTTAATGATTCACAATCTTTTCATAGATTTGTTAATCAAGTATATTAAATATTACTTTTCAATAAGGTCTTTGAAAAAATAATAAAGTATAAATACTTTATTTGACATATTATTAATTAGACTTTTATGCGGAGTCTGAATTTATACCTTTGCGGTATTCAAAACAAAACTAGTTTATCTGTTTTGTTCGTCTGGAATATCTTCCTGCTGTAGTTATCTTTGATAACTACGGCTTAAAAGACGATTCATTTCTTTTTAAACTTATTTAATTGATTTTATTATTTTTTATTTTAATTAATATTTTTTATTTACAAGTAATATATATCCTATTTTAATTAATGTTTTTATAATACAAATATTATATATAGTATTAATTCTAATATATTAATGGGATTATTACCTTCCTTTGTTATTCTTAACTGGATGCTTTAAAATTAAAAAACAAAATAATGGAAGCATAATGGTGAACACTGCAAAGATTAAATTTTCCGTATAAAAGTCTGGTCTTTGCCATTATCCCACGAAGGAGGCGTGGTAATATGTCTTATTTAGTAGTGGCAATCATTCACTTTATTTTGGCTTTTTGCTACATATTAATGTACTTAAAGCATTGAAATAAACGAATATAAAAAGATTTTGGAGTTTAAATTTTTTCCTCCTAGGTATGCTCCTTTTTAGTTCCTCCTGCTCTTGGTTAGTATGATAATGAAGGTATTGTCCCATTTTATTCTTTAATTTATTGCTTATTTTCATTTAAAATAATGAAAATATTTTCAATTTAAACAATTGTAAACTCAGCAAATTCACCATAACGATTGTAAGCTAAAATATTTTCAACTTCATAAGGTCTGCAAATAATCATATGAAATAAGCCCATTTTTGCAAATGTGGCAAAATCTGTACCTGAAGGATGGGCACTTGGACCAGGATGACTATGAACTGACCCCCATTGAGTAGTCATAGGTGGTAACATCCATGTATTAATAACTGCTCCTTCATTAGATGTTTCACCAGGTAAAAATATCAAACCAGTTATATGTAAAATTTCATTTTCCACACTTCCATCAAAAATTGCCATGAATTCATTAGGATCAGAACTTCTAGCATACCATAATATAGAATCAATAACTTCTTGATCAATATGAACCTCATTAAACTTGAACTTATCTATACTAAAAATTTTTGAAAAAAGCTTTTCTAAAACCATTACTTGCACCAACATTGAATCAAATAATCTTGAATAATTTTAAATAAATTTAAATAATTATGAATAACTATGAATATATCTTAAATAACCTTATTATTATATCTTAATTTTAATTATTATTAATTAATATTAATATATTGTATAAATAAATTATAATAAAATATATTATATAAATTTAAATTAAATATATGATATCTAATTATATAACACTAAATTATTATAAAATATCTTAT
>WRCI01000057.1 GCA_009784145.1 Methanobrevibacter sp. | reverse complement strand
ATAATTACCACCATTATCTTCAAAACGAGAATAAGTAACAACAACATCATTTGAATGAATAATAGACCCAATATTATTAATATTGAAACTAATTCCTATTTTAGCCCCAGTAAAAGTATTACCCGTAACAACAATATTAGTCATGATAGAAGTAACCCCTTTATCAGGATTTGACCAAAAACCCAAACCAATACCATTACTTATAAATTTATTATTCACCAAAGACAAACCACTAAAATTTTCCCCAGAATTAATTTCCATAGCATAATCATTACCTTTGATATTATTCCCAACAAAACTCAAAATAGAGTTGTTGCTGATAGATGCGTCTAGATAAACACCTAATGTTCCTGTGATATTGTTGTTGGAGAAAGTTATGGCATTGTTGTTGCTACGGGATGCAGACAGATAAACACCTCGTGATGTTCCTGTGATATTGTTGCTTGTGAAAGTTATAGTATTGTTGTTGCTATTAAATGCAATCAGATAAACACTATATTCTCCTGTTCCTGTGATGTTGTTGCTTGTGAAAGTTATAGTATTGTTGTTGCTGCTAGATGTAAGCAGAGCAACACCATTAGCTGTTCCTGTGATATTGTTGCTGATGAAAGTTATAGTGTTGTTACTACTGGATGTGGACAGCTCAACACCTCGTGATGTTCCTGTGATATTGTTGCTAGTGAAAGTTATAGTATTGCTACTACTGTTTGCATACAGATAAACACCTAATGTTCCTGTGATATTGTTGTTAGTGAAAGTTATAGTGTTGTTACTACTTTTTGCATCCAGATAAACACCATGTGTTCCTGTTCCTGTGATGTTGTTGTTTAAAAAAGAAATACCTACAACCGAAAAATTTGGAACAAAGAGGCTAACACCTCTGAGAGAAGAATGTATAATATTTTTCTCTAACAAGATATTTCTAGAATCCATACCACTAAAAACAATACTATGTCCACTAGTAGTAATATTACAATTACTAATTGAAGTTCCACTTGCACTTGAATTTATAGCAGTTTGAAATCTACTTATATTCAAATTAATAATCTTTACATTCGATGCCGTAACATTAAATAGAGTACCACCACCAGTACTAATTATATTAACCTGACCATTTCCTCTAATTGTAACAGTTCTTGAAACATTTAGATTCACTATATTTGTATAATTTCCTGTACTAAGAATAATATCAGAATCTGTAGTACTTTGATTGTTAATAAAACTTTGAATATTAGTACTATTACCATTGGTCGTGGTAAAATTAGCTGCATTAACACTAGAAACTAGTGATAAAAACAGCAAAAATAAAAGTGATAAAAACATTATCCTTATAGCTTGATTCGAGAAAGAACCACTATTTCCAACAATTCTCTTTCCTATCATAAAAAAAATATCCCCCTACTATAATATTATGACTTCATAAAAAAGAAATACAGATATTTAAAAAAAATATCATATCTTATTTAATAATTTTCATGATATACAAAAAGATATGTATTTAATAGTATTTATAATTATTACAGCACCATTCAACTATAATAAATTAGTATCTAATACACAGAAAACAAATGGAAATAACAGCTAAATAAAAAACAATACATAACTGTTAAAAACAAAAGATAACAATGCGATAAAAAGAGAAATAAAGAAAATATAAAAAAATAAAAGAACAAAATAGCTGTTAAAAATAAAACAAAGAAAAAAAGAAGATATGAAAAATAAATGATTAAAAAGAACAAAATAGCTGTTAAAGATAAAAAAATAAAAAATCTAATCAATAATTAAATCAATTCAAATTAGATTCTCGTTTAATAGGAGGAACATATCTTTTTAAGAGTAGTGAAAGTGAAATAACTGTAACTGAACTTAATGCCATAGCTAAAGCAGCAAATTCTGGTCTGAAAACAATGCCAAAGGGAGGATATAATAAACCAGCAGCTATTGGAATTAAAATTAAATTATAAATAAATGCCCAAAATATGTTTTCTTTTATTCGATTCATTACTTTTTTAGAAAATTGAATTGCTGCAACTACATTCTCTAAATTTCCTTCCATAAGAACAATATCTCCACTTTCCATAGCTATATCTGTTCCACTTCCTAAAGCTACTCCAACATCTGCTGATGAAAGAGCTGGAGCATCATTGATTCCATCTCCAACAAAAAGAACCTTTTTAGATTTTTGATTCTGAAGTTCAACAACTTTATCAAATTTTTCATTTGGTAAAACATTAGCTAAAACATTAGAAATTCCAACAGAACTAGCTACATTATTAGCTGTTTTTTCATTATCTCCTGTAATCATATAAGTTTCAATATTCATATTATGAAGTTCATCAATAGTTCTTTTAGAATTATCTCTTATTTTATCCATAAGAGTTATAATTCCTTTAATATGATTATTATAAACTAAAAATATAGTTGTTTTTCCTTGATTAATAAATTCATTGTATTTTTCTATTGCACTGGAAAAAGTAACAATATTCTCACTACCATGAATATTTTCCATTTCTAAAAGAGATCGATTCCCAACTAAAATAGTTTTCCCATTTATTTCTCCTTTTAAACCTTTACCTGTAATATTTTCAAAATTAGATACTTTTTCCAAAGATAAATTTAATTCATTACTTTTTTTAACAATAGCTTTAGCTATAGGATGATTTGAATTATTTTCTAAACTAGCTATAAGTCGGATAATTTCATTCTCTTGAACAACCCCATTCAGTTGGACAACTTCAGTTTCTTGAACAATTCCATTATCAGAATTTTCATTTAAACTTTCATTTAAATTCTCATTTAAATCTTCTTTTTTTACCTCAACAAGTCTACCAGCTATTGAAGGATTATCAACCACTATCCATTTACCACCAGTTCTTTCAATTAGCTCATTTCGCATTAATTTAGATTCATTTTCATCAATTATAAAAATATCTTCAATTTCAGGATTGCCTTCTGTGATAGTTCCAGTTTTATCAAAAACACTTATATCAACATCACAAGCATTTTCTAAAATTTCACTATTTTTAATCAATATTCCATATTCCGCAGCTCTCCCAATTCCAACTGTTACAGCAGTTGGACTAGCTAAACCTAAAGCACAAGGACAAGCTACTACAAGTACAGAAATAAGTATTGTTAAAGCAAATAAAAGTTCGGATTCTAAAATAAAGTACCAAATAATAAATGAACTAATAGCTATAATTAATATTGTTGGAATAAACCATTTCACAACTTTATCAGCTATTTTTTGAACCCCTGGTTTAGAACTCTGAGCTTTTTCAACAAGATCAATGATTTGAGATAAAACAGTTTCTTTTCCAATTTTTTTAGCTTTGATTTTTAGAATTCCATCTTGATTAATAGTACCTGCAAAAACATTTTCTCCTTTGACTTTAAGTTTATGTAGTGGTTCACCTGTAATCATAGCTTCATCAACATAGCTATTTCCACTAGCTACAACAGCATCGGCAGGTATTTTATCTCCTGGACGAACTAATAATAAATCATCAATAGCTATATCTTCAATTAGAATCAATTTTTCTTCAAATATATCCTCTAAATTATCTTTATTGTTCTCATTGTTTACATTGTCATCTAAATTATCATTATTTACATTAACATTATCTAAACTATCATTACTTAGATTATCATTATCTAAATTATCATTATTTACATTAACATTATCTAAACTATCATCTAAACTATCATTATTTCCCCCACCCTCTTTAACTAAAAGAGTAGCTGTTTTAGGTTGAAATCCAATTAATTCTTTAATAGAACTTGAAGTTTGTCTTTTAGCTTTGCTTTCTAAAAACCGTCCTAACATTAAAAATGATGGTAACATAATAGCTGCTTCATAAAACATAAAACTTGAATCAAGAACTATATTAAATGTTCCAAGTAAACTTGATATAAATGCTACTAAAATACCCATAGTATACATTACATCCATGTCTAAGTTTTTATGAGCTAATGCATTGAATCCTGCTTTGATTATTGGATATGAAACAAAAATAAATGGAACTATAGCTATGATTAATGAAAGTAAAGACATGGAAATTCCAATATCATGGAAAAAGCTATGTGGTATGAACATTATTCCCATTAATATAGCAGAAAAGATAAATCCCACAATAATTCTATTACGCTTATCTTTTAAATCTTTTTCATAAAGTTTATCATCTGTATCTGCATCAAGTAAATCAGTTCGCCCTAAAAAATCAAATCCAAGGTCTTCAATAGCTTTACCCATATCATCAATACTAAGAAGATTATTGTCATAAATAACTAATGCTTTTCCTGAACTTAAATTTACAGTTGCATCATAAACACCATCTAATTTATTTAATGTTTTTTCAATATTTAAGACACAATTAGCACAATGCATTCCACCTATTTTCAAGGTAATTTCAGATTTTCCAAGATTGAATCCAGAATCCCCAATTTTCCCAGATTTGTCTTTTTTATTTAAATTGTTTTTATTATCCATAAAAGCACTTCAAAGTGATAACAATATTTAGTGATAGTAGTTATCAATAATATCAAAATTAAGTATATCAATTAGAATTAATTTATAATAGTAGTTCTTAATTATATTATACTATTATTTATTTTCATTAAATATTATTATGGTTTTTATTATGAAAATTCTTAAGAAATTCTAAAAAAATAAATATGTGATAAAGATAATTAACAATTGTAATAAAGATAATTTAAAAAAAATTAGAGAATTAGAGGTTAAATGAATAAAAATTTCAAGAATTTATATCCAAAAAACCTCTTGGTTCGCCATCGTATATAATATCATATTGAGTTTATTATATATAAATTTTTATAAAACATCAATAACATCTAAAAAATTTAAAAAAAGCATTACTATAAAAATAATTAAAAAAATAAGAGATAGAGGCTAAATGAACAAAATTTCTATTATTCATAGAAGAATTTTTATCCACTAAAAACCTCTGGCTCACTATCCGACATACAATATATTGTTTTTATTGTATATATATTTTTCTATTTTTATTACTATAATAAAATATATAAATATAGTAATATTTTTATAGTAGTAATAATATATTAATAAATTGTAGCATCATCAACTGAAAAATCGTTGATTTTTTCATTAGAGGGGGCTCATTATCCGACATAAATCAATGAGTCTTCTCAAAAAATTTGAGGAGGTGGTGCTTATGAAATCTGAAACAGTATTATTTATTTCATATATCTTAAATAAGTATTCTTTTGAGATTATAATTAGTATCATGGTACTTCTTAGGTTATTTACTTAAATAATTATATTTAAGAACACAAAAGTTGGTGTGCTACACCTTTTAATCAAACTCTATCTTTAACAATATTTTTAATCAAACTCTATCTTTAACAATATTTTTAATCAAACTCTATCTTTAACAATATTTTTAATCAAACTCTATTTTTAACAATATCTCCATCTTGAATGACCATTAAAATATTATCTGGATTAGCTAAATGACCTATATTATCTAAAGGATTTTGATTCACCATTATCATATCAGCAGATTTTCCAAGTTCTAATGAACCAACTTCATTATCAATTTCTAGTGCTTTAGCTGCTTCAATTGTTCCAGAAGCTATTGTTTCTGTGGGACTCATTCCAATATCACATAATAGCTTTAATTCTCCAAGATTATTACCATGAGGACTAACACCAGAATCAGTTCCCATAAGCATTTTAACTCCAGCATTATATGCAATTATCATATTATCTTTATGTACTCTATCTGCTTCATAAGCATTTACAACACTTTTATCATCAAGAAGACCTTGTTCAGCTTGTTCTACAGCACCACCCATTACAGAACAAGTAGGTGTTAAATAAGTTCCTTTTTCAACCATTAATTTAGCTGTTTTCTCATCAACATAAGTTCCATGCTCAATAAATTGAATTCCTGCTTTAATAGCATTTTTAATTCCACCAAGACCATGAGCATGAGCAGAAACTTTAGCTCCATCTCTCATTTTTGCTTCTCTTACAATAGCTTTTAATTCTTTTACATTGAATTGTGAGAATTCTGGAGCATCATTAGGACTAATAACTCCTCCTGTTGCCATTACTTTTATAAAATCAGCTTGTGCTCTAAAAACTTCTCGTGTTTTAGCTATTACTCCTTCAACACCATCACAAACAGGTCCTGGAAGACCAGGATAGTTTATTAATGTGTCAAAGCCAGAAGTAAGGGCAAAATCAAAGTGTCCTCCAGTTATAGAAAGAGGCATTACACTTATTTTCATCTTTGGAGCAGGAAATATCTTTTTCTCTGCAGCCATTTTAACTCCAATATCAGCAAGACCACAATCACGAACATAAGTAACTCCAGCATCAACAGTATCTTTCATATTTTTTACAGCTTGGTAAAAGTAGTTAGCTAATGGATTAGTTAAATCATCTTCTTTGACAAATCCATTTGCCATTAAATGAACATGCATATCAATAAATCCTGGAAGAATAAACTTATCTTCACCATCAATAACAGTAGTCCCATCATCAATATCTATGCAAGTTGCTTTATCGATGCTAACTATCTTTTTATTTTTAATATAAATAGCTGTATCCTCTAAAGGTTCATTATATGTAGGATCAATGATTGTTATGTTTTTAATTAAAATAGAGTTCATTAAATCAACCCATGTTTTTTTATCAATGCAAACTTTGTATATATTTTTAGTAATTCTATAATTTTTATATATTTTTAATGTCTATAATTTTGTATATATTTTTAGTAATTCTATAATTTTTATATATTTTTGTTTTTTAATAATATTTATATATAATATAAATAAAAAAGATAATATAGTAATAAATGATTATAATATAATAATAAGAGATTATAATATAATAATAAGTGATTAATATGGGATATTGTAAAGATTGTAAGTATTATGGTGATGTTGATGATTACTATCCTGGAACTTACTTTATGACTTCAGGTTGTATTTTAACAGATGAAAGAAAAAGTGATTATGGCTCATGCGATAGGTTTGTGCAAAAATAATTTTTTATAAAATCACTTATAAATTTCTTCCAATAAATTGGTCAAAAAAACACTCCAACATTAGTTGATAATTGATTTATAATAAAGTTATTTCACCTTTTTCACTGTCCACTCTTACTTTAACCCCATCAACAAGACCATCAGTCGATGTTGGAGAATCTACCATCGGAATATCAGATATTATAGCTCCAGTAGCTATTATGGGTTCTGCATTTAAACATATAATTCCAGAAGGAGCAACATTATTTTTTTTCATTTGAAATATAACATAAGAACCAACAGTTGAACCTTTTCCACCAGGAATAAAAAGTATTTTATCCTTAATAAATTTACCTTTTAACTCATGGTTAGAATCTATAACTTCTCCAGTATCAGGATTCACTCCTCCTAAAAAGCTAAGTGGTTGGGAACTTACAATTAATTCACCAATTGCTTCTCCTTTTGAAATAGTTCTACATTTAATAACCATTTTATACATCTCTTTAAAATATTAATATTTATTTAAAGTATTCATTTTTTTAATAATTAATATTCATATATAATATATATAAAATTCATATCATAATTTTAAATATTCCTATATAATATATATAAAATTCATATCATAATTTTAAATATTCCTATATAATATATATAAAATTCATATCATAATTAATGTTCATATAATATTAAAATATTAAACTATGAACCTTTTTAACTCATAATAACAAACTTAAACAACTTCATTTTTCATAATTTCACGAAGTACAGCTGTTGCATAAGAACCTTTATTTATAGAAAACTCAGTTAAAACACCTTCATCAGTAGCTATAGCATGAGTATCCCAAATTTTAAAACGTATACTTCGTCTAAGTCCATGACTTCCAAGTCTTGGTGTTTTTGGACATTCGAAATCTTCTTTTTTTAGACCTTCTTCTTTTAAAATTTCTTTTTCCATCTTCCCAACACTTTTTTCTCCAAATGGGACTTTTGTACCATATAATGGAGAGCTTGGATTAGCTTCAAAGTTACTGATTAACTGTGTGAGTTCTTCTGGAGATTTATCATGTAATAAATGTTCTTCATTATCCATGACAATATCTCCTTCAATATATTCATCAATTCCCATAGCTACCCTATTGCTAACTACTTTATTAAATAAATATGATTGATAAGCATGAACAAACATTCTTTGAAGAGGTTTTGGTAATGAAAATAATGCTTTTTTATAAGATATATCATCAAGAATTTCCTGAAATTTTTTTCTCTTCCCTTCTTCTTTAAAAAGTTCTTTTAACATCATACGTTCATAACGCATACCTGTTGGCATAAGTTCAAGAGATTTTTCAATATTTCCATCATCATAAGCCTGTCTTGCTATTTTGACTTTATCTGGTTCATCATCATATGGATTTCCAATATATAATCTTACAGCTTCAGCCAGATCATTATCTACTAAAGCTTTTCCAACAAGATGAGTGTTGGTTCTTGGTTTTCCAAATCTCTGCCAACCAAAATAATTAGGAACTCCTGTTTTTTCAAGGTTTTTTAATACATTTTGAGCAATTTCAGCACCTTCTTCACTAGAAAACTTTGAATCAATATCCTTAATTAGAATCTTAAATTTATTTCCAGTTAATTGACCCATTCTTAACTTTTTTTGCCCTCTAACAATTTTTAAAAATTTTGTGTTGTGAATTTTACCATCTAATGCTTTAACTTCTTCAAGTTGTTCTTCACTATCTATATTACTTATACAGATCCATTGACGAGTAATTGCTTTTTTATCTTTCATTCCAGCAAAACCCATTCTCTTCCTACTTATGTGAAGATCTCTTGAAATATCCATAAGAACATCAAGGGTTGTTCTACCAAGTTTTTCAATCCAAATCCATACATTTGGACCAATACCTCCTGGAACTAAACTTTCAACTGGAATTTCTTCTACATAAAAATCTTCATATCGATTTCGTATTATTCCTCCAATTCCAGGGTCACCTGTAACATAAGTTTCTGCATTAAGCATACATATCTTTATCCTTAATTAAAATTCGTTTATATTATATTTTATAGGGTTTTATTCTTTTTTTATTCTATAAAAATTATTTTTTAATTATAATTTATTAAATATTATTTTTTATTTATTGAATAATTTTAATCATATATTGAATTATAAATTCTTATTTTTATATATAATTTCTTATATTAAATTATAAATCTATATT
>WRCI01000056.1 GCA_009784145.1 Methanobrevibacter sp. | reverse complement strand
ATGTTGTTGTTGATAAATGAAACTTCAAGACGTGAAGCTGTATATGGAGAACCATAACGATAAACACCATTACTACCATAAATAATATTGTTTTCCAATCGAATACCTCTAAAAACATCAGAAGCACCAGTACTAAAAATAATACTATTACCAGTAGTAGTAATACGATTGCTTGTGATATCTATATTAGAATTGCCATTATTTAAGGCAACAGCTGTCTGAAATCCACTTATATTCAAATTAATAATCTTAACATTTGATGCCGTAATATTAAATAGAATGCCACTGGCACCTCTTATATTAACTTGACCATTACCTCTAATTGTAAGACTTCTTGAAATATTTAGATTCACTATATTTGTGTAATTTCCTGTACTAAGAATAATATCAGAATCTGTACTTTGAGTGTTAATAAAACTTTGAATATTAGTACTATTACCATTAGTCACATTAAAATTAGCTGCATTAACACTAGAAACTATTGATAAAAACACCAAAAACAAAAATAATAAAAACATTATCCTTATAACTTGATTCGAGAAAGAACCACTATTTTCAATAATTCTTTTTTCTATCATAACAAAAATATCCCCCTATAATTTGATTTCATAAAAAGAAATACAGATATTCCAAAAAAAAATATCATTATCTATAAAAACTTTTTATGATGTGCAAAAATATATGTATTTAATAGTATTTATAATATTCAGTACATTCAACTATAATAAAACTAATATTCAATACACTAAAAACAAATGAAAATAACAACTAAATAAAAAAAACAACATATAACTGTTAAAAACAAAACAAAAAAAGAACAAAAGGCTGAAAAAAGAAATAAAAAAAATAAAAAAATAAAAAAAATAAAAGAACAAAAATACTTGTTTAAAAATAAAACAAAGAAAAACACAACAATAAAACTCAAAAAAAGAAATTTAAAAAAATAATCAAAAAAGCCCAAATATAGCTTAAAATATCTATAAAAACATAAAACAATGAGTAAAACAAAAAACATAAGAAAGGTATAACAACTATAGGATTACTATATTCTCTTAAATAAAACAATACTAAAATAAATTATAATATACAATTTAGGAAACCCCACAAATAGCTGTTATAAGGATAAAAAAAATGAAAAATAAAACTTAAAAACAAGTAAAAATAAAAGAAAGAAAAAATTAAAAAAATTTTAAAAACAATTTTTTTAAAACTTAAAACATATGAATAAACAATTTTTAAAAGTTAAAAAGATGGAAAAAAATGAAAAGAATCATAATTATATAATTACCAACATAAAAAAGAAGAAAAAACATGGAATAATAACAATAACATCACAGGAACATGGGGTGTTTATCTGGAGGCATACAGTGGCATATTATACCATGAACTGAAATCACAACAATATCACAGGAACATATGGTGTTTCTCTGTCTGCATACAGTAGCAATGATACCATAAAACATAACCACTACAACATCACAGGAACATCAGGAACGGGTGTTTCTCTGTATGCATACAGTAGCAATGATACCATAAAACATAACCACTACAACATCACAGGAACATCAGGAACGGGTGTTTATCTGTATGCATACAGCAATAACAACACCATAAAACTGAAACTAAAATAACATCACAGGAACATGCAATGGTGTTGATCTGTATGTATACAGCAATAACAACATTATGACATTCATTAACAACATCACAGGAACATCACGGGGTGTTTCTCTGTATGCAGATAGTGCCAACAAGACCATGAATCAAAAACTATAGCAACATCACAGGAACATATGGTGTTGATCTGTCTGCATCCAGCAGCAACAATACCATAAAACATAACCACTACAACATCACAGGAACATATGATGGTGTTTCTCTGGCTGCATACAGCAATAACAACACCATAAAAAAAACTACAACAACATCACAGGAACATATGATGGTGTTTATCTGGTGGCATACAGCAATAACAACGCACAATCAAAAGCAGGTCCCGCTCCATTAGATTATAGTTTATCTGGTGGCATACAGCAATAACAACCAGAAAAATAAAAAAAAACACAGCCATCTTCCAAAAAAAAATATTAAAAAAAACAAAAAAACATCACTCAAAGACTCTATTCTATTAAAATTCATACCACTACAAACCATGATTAATAGCTTAAATTAAATCATAATAACAACCAATATTAAACATCACCTTAAAGAATCCCATAATACTTTATTTTTACATAGATAAGGATAATATCTCTTAGATTTTTTAAAATCGACTTTTGTACCATAAACACTATTTTCAAAATCTCCTAAATCGAAATTTGATTTAATAGCTTTAGAAATCAACCTACCATCAATATTGCCCTCACTATTATAAGACAACTCCACACCTTCCAAATTTGCTAATTTTTTCAATAAAAACCTTAAATCTTCAACATAAATTCTTTCATCAGAATCTAAATCAAAACCTAAAATCAACTTACTCACAAGATAATTTAAAGGAGTAGTGTGTTTTTCAAGAAGTGATTTAGTATCTTCCAAACTTTTCTTAAGAATAAAATCCCTATTCTTTTCTTTTTTAGTTTTATAAGCTTCTAAAGAATCATAAATGAATTTTTCAATAGCTTTAGAATTTTTAGAAATCATAGACAACAAATCCTTATTCTCATTTTCAGTTCCTCTAAACTTATGTGGAAATTCAATAAAAACTAATCTGTCAATAAAAGCATCATCAAGCTTTTTAAATGTGGGAATCTCATTTGCCATGATAATTATCTTTGATACTTCTTTATTGGGAATAATCGTGTGAGGTTTATTTTTAGGATTAACCTGTAAATCATCATTACCAGATAATTGCTTCAATATAGCCACATTTTCAACTAAAGCATCATCTGAATCCCTAACAATGTTAATTTGTTTTCCCATGAGAGAAGCAGTTCCATGAGGAGTATTCATATCTTTAATTTTAAGGTCTGCAATTTTATAACTACCAAAAATCAAGGTTAAAATATTAACTAAAAGACTCTTTCCTGAACCACCAATTCCCACAATAAAAATTAAAATCTCCTCTTCATTACCACCAGTAAATAAATAACCTACAATTTCTTTCAACCCTTGTACATATTCCTTTGTTAAATTATCAGATCCCTTATCTAATGAACTTTTTAAAAAATCATCAACAATAGTTTTATGTTTAATATTAGGATTATAACCATGAGGAACCTCAACTAAAGTGAAAATAGGTTTATTATTTTTGAGAAACCTCATTCTATTCATATCATAGATACCATTATTGAAACGAACAAAATCATATTGTGGACTTAATCTATTACCAATATGTGATAGAGCAGTTAAAATATCTTTAGTATTAACATATTCTTTATCACCTATTAATTTATCCACAACATCACTTTTTAAATCATCTAAACTCAAATATTTATAACCATTAGATGTTTCATCTAATTTATAGATAGTTCCATGTTCTTTTCTCAAAATCACATGTTCTTTATTACTTAACAACTTAGCTAAAATCATATTACTTTTTGCAATACTTCTACGATTTTTATAATTTTCCCTAATTTTATCAATTAAAAGATCAAATTCACAAAAACTAAAAATTTCCCTAGCATCATCAATAAAACCATAAATCAAATCACTTTTTTGAAAATTAGAAGTATTATTTGAGTTAACACCCACAATAATATTAATAATATCTAATACTAAGTCAAAAAAATCAGGAATATCTTCCAAATTATAAGTATTATCCAAAAAATCCTTGATTTTATCATTTAACAAAAAATACAAAGAATCTTCCTCATAACCTATATTCGGATTTATCAAAATAGGAGGATTAGGATACTTAACCGAAAAAGATTTAAAACTAGATTTATCCTTAATAATAACCCAATATTCATTCAATGGTATATAAAGCAAATAAATAACGATATCTCCAATATCTTTACTTTTAGAAAGAATAACATCACTAACAGTAACATTTTTCCCATTGTTTACAACTAAATCCATGAAAACAAAATCCTCATCAAATTATACAAATAAATGAATACTCCAAATAGCTTATTAAAAAATTATTACTTCTTAAAATTGTCAGAATCTATGAACTTGACAAAAACTGTGGAGTTCTTAAAAAAATTATAATTCAAAGCCAAAGCCAATACAAAAACAAAAAATAGTTATTATTCCAAGTTCAATCAAATATCCTCATAAAACAATCCACCAATGAATTTTATCTCTCTTGTATAATTACATAATACTTATAACAAAGAAGATAATGATAAATAGTAATTCATTATATAAATACTTAACTTAAATAGTTATAATCACTGAAAAAAGTCGAATTAGTGTGAAAATCGTGCTTAGCCCCCCCCCAAGACTAAATTTAAATTGAAAAGTTTTAAGAAAGACTCTGAAAAAAATCTCAAAACAAAATTTTAAGTATTTTACAACAAATTTACAAAAAAATAAAAAAACAATGCAAGTAGTAATAAAGTAATAAAATGAATTAAAACAATGAATAAAAGACAGCTGAAACTAATAAAAAACAAACCAGACAATACAAAAATAGAAAAAAATATAAAATAAATAAAAAAACTAATTAGATTATAGTATAAAACTAATTTTTGGTACTGAGTTTTCTAGTTATTTATATACAAATTGATAATTTTCATACCAAAAATTTGGTGTTGCACTATAAATGAAGTTTTTCTAAAGAGTAACTAAGAAAAATATCCTGTTGAAGAATTAATCTTAATAAGTTTATAAACAAAAAATGCAAACAAGCAATATATAGAGTTCCTTATTTAAAAAAACTTTTTATTTAAAAAAAACTTTTTATCTCATCATAAGATAAATATCTCTTAAATTCAGGAATATTTGACATTTTAACTATTTTTTCTAAATCGAGATATTTTTCAACTGTATCTAAGGCAGCTTTTGAAAACTCTTCTAATTTTATCTCTACTTCAGGTGTAGTACTTCTTTCATCTAATTTTATCTTTGGAATAGCTAATACATTTTCAATGGTTAAGTCAAGTTCAGTAGCTACATAGTCAGCTAATTCATTAAATATATCTTCATCATATACTTTATTAAATATAATTCCATTTACCATTATTCCCATTTTTTTCAAGGTTTTTCCATGAGAAACCAAATCAACAGCAGCAGACTCGATTCCTCCTTTGTTAACACCAGAAACAAGAAGTAGTGGAATCTTAGAAGAAATAGCTATTTCAGCACCAGAGTAAGGAATTCTTTTATTAAAGAGTCCTGTAAATACACTCATAACTCCTTCAACAATAACAAAATCATAATCAGAAGTTCTTAATCTCTTTAAAGTTTCTTCAATATCCATCCATCCAAGATGCCCAATTTTAATAGAAGTATATTCTTCAATCTTATTTTTTGTAAGATAAAAAGAGGATTCTGTATCTCTAACATCAGGTCCTACTTTTAAAACACAAACATTAAGCCCACGTTTAGTAAGTGTTCCAACTATTCCAGTAGTAATAAAAGTTTTACCAGAATCAGAACCTGTGCCTCCAATCATAAGTGTTGGGGGAATTTCATTTTTAATAGAATCTAAAGTGTGAACAGTTTCTCTGTTTTCATTCTTATTACTATTTTTAGTATTCAATGAACTTAAAATCATTTTTTTAAATTCATTACAATATTTAATATTTTTAATATTAATACCAGTATCAATAGCTAATTCAGATTTAATCCTTTTTTTAACTTTTTCATTAGCTATAAAAATATTATTCATATCATTTGGACTAGCACCAATATAATCAAAAATATTTTCAACCATTTCAGGATTTTCATCTAAAATACCATGAATCATAGTGCCAATAACATTTCCATCATCATTTCTAACACCAGATAAAACATGGCTTTCAGTATCAGCATAATTCATTCTTTTAATAGAAGAATAAAGAATTGGAATAGCATTAGCACCACCAGATTCAGAACCATTATTAAACTCAGAATCACTATTAATCTCAGAATCAGAATTAATTTCAATATTTCCATAAGTATGGCAATGAAAACCAGTTATAATATCATGGGAAGAAATATTTTTAGTTAAAAAAGAATCATTAGCTACATGAGCCTCAACACGATCATTACTAATAAGAGGAGAAAAATTAACATCAAGTAATCCTAGACCTTTCTTAATAATTGGACAAGGAGACTTTCTACCTACATCAGTTTGATTAGCTAATGCTTGAAAACCAGAACAAATACCTAAAACAAGTTTACCATTATCAGCCATGGTTTTAATTTCATTCCCTAAATCATTGGAAATAGAATTAGATTCAAGTATAGAACCTCCAGGAATTATAATTCCATCAAGTTCTTCACTTGCTATGCGACCATTAGTGCCATCTACTAAACCATTAGATTTAACAAGATGAGTTGGAATATTTCCAAATTCTTCAAGTCCAGGAAGAGATCCTTTAAGATAAGCTAATCCAATTTTCATAATATTCTAATATATAATTATTTTAAGTATAATTTTATTAATTTATTATAATATTTCAATTATATTAAATATCTTAAACTAGTTTATAATATCTTAATTTTATAATATCTTAAATAAGTTTTAAATATGTAATTATTTCAATTATATTTATTTTTATATAATATACAAGTATAATAATTTAATTTATAATATAATCTATACAAGTATAGCTAAGACAAGCGTATATTCAGCTTTTGTTTCTTTTTTCTTTTATCCTAGTGCTTTTTTAATTATGTGTTATATATTATATAATTAACTATATAATTACCCTAATAATTCTAATGCAGTCATGGCTTTAATAATCTTAGCATCATCATTAGGTTTAGCCTGGAATTGTAATCCTACTGGGATTCCATTATATTCTCCTGCTTTCATACTTCCTGCAGGTAAACCAGCTAAATTAGCTATAACTGTTAAAATATCATAAGCATATGCTTCCATTGGTTCAAGTTCCTCACCAATTTTATGAGGAAGATTAGGAACAGTTGGTCCCATAATAAGATCAACACTTTCAAGAAGTTTATTAATCTCACTTCTAATAAGAGATCTTGCTTGTAATGCTTTTTTATAGTATTTTCCACTGAATTCTTGTTGTGATATATATGATCCTATTTCAATTCGTCTAAGGACTTCTTCACTACAAACTTCTTCAATTTTATAACCATACTTTCTTCCATCATATTTTCTTGTAGCTGAGAAAAATTCAACATAGTTTAGGAGATAATAAGTAGGTAAACATAAATCAACATAATCAAAGCTTAATTCAACTACTTCACTACCCATATCTTTAATTTTATCAATGGATTTATCAACTACATTGTTAATATTATTATCAGTAATGTCTTTAAATTGTGTAATATGGGCTATTTTCATATTTTTCATATCTTCTTCAATTTTTTCTTGAGATTGATTTACAATATCTGTAAAAACTGGAAATTCTATATTTAAACTAGTACAATCAGTTTCATCATGAGATATAATAGTATCTAAAGCCATAGCTATTCCTGAAATATCATTAGATAAAGGACCAATTTGATCAAGACTCATTGATAAATCAAGGAGTCCTTGTCTTGAAACTGCACCATAAGTTGGTTTAAAACCATATACTCCACAGTGAGAAGCAGGGTTTCTTATTGAACCTCCAGTATCAGAACCAATAGCTATATCACACATATTCGCCCCAATAGCTGCTGCAGTTCCACCACTAGAACCACCAGGAATATGTCCTTCTGCAGAAGGATTTGCAGTTACACCATAGTATGAATTTTCAGTAGAGTTACCTGCAGCAAACTCATCCATGTTACACATTCCAATAATTATTCCATCTTGGTCTTTTATGTTTTTTATAACTGTTGCATCATAACTACCACGATAATCTTCCAATGTTTTTGAAGATGCAGAGATTATTTCCCCTTCTACACTAATGTTAGCTTTGATTCCAAATACTAAACCAGCTAATGAACCGACTTCTTCCCCATTTTTAATTTTTTCATCTATTTCTTTAGCTTTGGAGAGAGCATATTCTTTATTAATTCCTATAAATGCATTGATAGAAGGATTACTTTTTTCAATAGTTGATAAAAAGTTTTCCACATTTTTAGTAGCTTGTAACTCTTGATTTCTTATTGCTTGTGATTTTTCAAAAGTATTCATTAAAACACCTAATATTTTTCATAGTCCTTTCATAAATGAATAGTAAAAATTCAATAATATTATAACTATATTTTTAAAGCTTAAATAATTTAGTGATTTTATAGTTTTTGACAGCCCAATTAATAAATATTTAATAATTTATTATATAGTATTTATATTATATTTTTTTATAATTTCATTTTTATTATGTTATATTTATTATAATTAATTAAAGATTTAATAAGTTATAAAAATAATATTATAATATAGACTATTATAGAAATAAAAATAATAAATAATATTCTATTATATAAATGAAATAGTAAAAATAATAGTAATAATAGAATAATAAAATAAGAAGGGAGCTAATATGGTAAAGAAAGCTATTGTTTTTGATAACTCTGGAACATTGTTAGACAGATGCCGGGCTGTTAGACACACAATAACTAATGAAAGAGTTGAAAATAGCTCTTTAGACTTAATCGATGAGTTGGGAAATAGTGCATTGGTTGTAATGCAAACTGATACAAAAAAATGCATAATGAAAGCTAAAAAAGAAAAAAGTCTCTATGATTTTATAAAAGATAATAAGATTCCATTAGATATTAGCTATTCCTCTGCAAATATAAAAAAAGAAGATATACTTCCACTTATAAAAGAAAGCCCTATAAAGGTCAAAGATTTCCAAGAAACTGCAAAAGAACTACATGCTGAGAATGATTTTATAGAGTTATGTAGTGGTTCTGCATTTATTTTAAATGCTGACAATAACAAAGTTGAATATGTAATAGCAGCTGGTGGAAAAGTCTTTCCACATGTTAAAAATGTTATTAAAACCCTCAATAATAGAGGAATTGATACTTTTATTGCATCAGGAGACCGAGCTAAATCCTTAGATGAATTGGCGGAAATCATAGATTTTCCTAAAGAAAATGTTTTTGAAACAGCTAACACCCAAAGAAAAAAAGAAATTATAGCTAAGCTAAAAAATGAAGGTTACAAAGTTATGATGGTTGGAAATGGACCAAACGACATACTTGCATTTGAAGAAGCAGATTTAGCTGTTTTGACACTTGAACAAAATGAAAAAGTTTCTAAAAAAGTCTTTGATGCT
>WRCI01000055.1 GCA_009784145.1 Methanobrevibacter sp. | reverse complement strand
ATATGATGCAGAAATATTAGTCGTAGGATGCGGAAACATATTATTCAAAGATGATGGTTTCGGTCCTGAAGTTATTAATGCTTTAGAAGACTATTTCAAAGATAAGGAAATGCCAAATGACACCATGTTTATTGATGCTGGAACTGGTGCAACACACTTTATATTTACTTTACCCCACGAAAGTTGGAAAAAGTTAATAGTAGTTGATGTTGTGGAGTTCAATGCGGAACCAGGAACTCTAAAAATATTTAGTCCTTATGATATGCCAAGAGGAGCATATGAAAATGCTCATACATGGCCAGTTGAAGAACCACTTCATGATCTTGCTAAAGATATGGAAGTGATTATCATAGGATGCAAACCTAAGGAAATTTCTGCACCAAATGTGGATATGGGCTTGAGTGAGCCTGTTAAAAATGCAATCCCTGAAGCCATTGAGATGATTTTAAAAGAAATAGGGGTTTAGCAAATGCTTGCAAGAATTAAAAGGTTTTTAGGACTTGGAGGTAAAGCAGAAAAAGAAGCTAAGCCAATAAAGCCAAAAGATGATGAATCTTCACAACAGGAGGTTGAAAAAGTGGCTGATAAACCAAAAATAGGATATTTTCACTTAAGTGGGTGTACTGGTGATGGTGTTGCATTAACTGAAAATTACGACATCCTTGCTGACTTACTTACTGATATGATAGATATTGTATATGGACAAACCTTAGTAGATGTATGGTATGCTGATGAAAATAACCCATACGCAGTTGACGATATGCCAGAAATGGATTTGGCATTAGTTGAAGGTTCTGTTTGTTTACAAGATGAACATAGTATGCATGAACTTAAAAAATTAAGAGAAAAAGCTAAATTAGTATGTGCTTTTGGATCTTGTGCAATGACTGGTTGTTTTACTAGGTATTGTATAGGTGGACAACAAGCTCAGCCAAAACATGAATCATTTTTACCAATAGGTGATTTGATACAAGTTGACTGTGCTATTCCAGGTTGTCCTGTTTCTCCTGAAATTATAGCTAAAGTAGTTGTAGCTTTAATTAACAGAGATATGGATTATTTACAACCTATGCTCGATATGGCAGGCTGTAGTTCAGCTTGTGGTTGTGACTTAAATCTTAGTATCGTGAACAAAGCATTGTGTACTGGTTGTGGAACATGTGCAATGGCTTGTCAAACTAGAGCTATTGAAATGATAAATGGACGTCCTGAATTAAATGAAGACCGCTGTATTAAATGTGGAATTTGTTACCAACACTGTCCAAGATCTTGGTTCCCTGAAGAGAGAATCAAACAGGATTTAGGATTATAGGAGGATTAAAAATGTCATTAGGTAGTTATAAACAAGTTGTATCTGCAAGAGCAACCGATAAAGCAATCCAAAAAGTTTCACAAGATGGAGGAATAGTTACAGCATTATTTACTTATGCTTTAGAAGAACAAATTATTGAAGGTGCTGTAGTAGCTGCCCCTGGTGATGACCCATGGGATCCAAAACCATTAGTTGCTATGACACCAGAAGAAATTATTTCTGCAGCTGGAACAAAATATACCTTCTCTCCAAATGTTTGGATGTTAAAAGAAGCAGTTAGACATTATGGTATTGAAAAAGTAGGTATTGTAGGAATTCCATGCCAATTGCAAGGTATCAGAAAAATGCAATCTTATCCTTTTGGAACAAGATTTGTTGCTGATAAATTAGCATTAGTTGTGGGTATTTTCTGTATGGAAAACTTCCCTCTTGCTTCTTTAGAAACTTTTATCAATGAGAAAATGAAATCTTCAACTCATGTTACCAAAAAAATGGATATTGGCGCAGGTAAGTTTTGGGTTGAAACATTGGATGATAAATTAAGTATTCCATTGAAAGAAACTCATGGATATGAACAAGCAGGATGTAACATCTGTAAAGATTATACTGCTGAATTAGCTGATATATCAACTGGATCTGTTGGTTCTCCAGATGGATGGTCAACTGTTTTCTCCAGAACTGTTTCTGGTGATGATATACTTTCTCAAGCTATTGAAGCTGGTGTTATTGAAACCAAAGTAATGGATGATGTAAAACCAGGTCTTGGATTACTTGAAAAATTAGCTAACGGTAAGAAAGATAATGCAGAAAAAGAAATAGCTAGTAGAACAGAGTTAGGACTTCCAGTCCCATTCTAAATTTCTACTATTTTATTTTTTTTATTTTTTTTATTTTTAAATTTTAATTTTAAGATTTTTTTTAGTTATTATCTTTTTTTAATTATTCAATTTTATTTTTTATTTAACTTTTAATTTTGTTATTGAACTCTTATTTTAATTGTTAAATTACAATCACTTAGTAGTAATAGTACATCCATCTCCTTCAACTACAACTGTGTGTTCACTTTGAGAAACCCAGCAATCTGTTTTTTCTTTTAATGCAGGATATGGATAAATTGCTGAAGCTTGTGATAATTCTCTCATAGACCTATTTAACCTATTAACATTAAACTCTTTAGCTAACCATCTAATTGAAAAAGGAAGGTCTGCATAGTTAGCTTTTATTTCTCTTAATATTTTTTGTGTATGCAGCATTCTAAATGGTTTGTCTTTTAAATATCTGAAAATGTAAGTGTGAGGAGTATCTATTACCCAACCAACTCCATCAGTTGCAAATGGTTCAATAGCTATTGCATCTCCTTCTTTTAACTTATTTGTATTTTTATCATTAATACTTGGAATTGATAATCCTGAATGAAGATTCCATTGTTCTAAGCTATGTCCTGCTAAGTTAGAAATTGGTTTAAATCCATAGCTATTTATAGCTTCTTCAACAGCAGCTCCAATTTTACCAACTTCAACTCCTGGTCTAACTGTACTAATAGCTGCCTCTAATCCAGCATCTGAACTTTCAATTAATTCTTTATACTTGTTTATTGTATCAGTATCATATTTTTCTTCTAAGTTTTTTCCAGGAGCCATAATAGTAATAGCTGAATCAGCTATATAACCATCAATGTGTGCACCTATATCTAACTTTACTAAATCTCCTGTGAGTATTTTTGTTTCATCATTAGCTGGAGAAGTATAATGCGCAGTTATTTCATTTACAGAAACATTACATGGAAATGCAATTCCCGCCCCTAACTTTTGAATTTCAGACTCTGCAAATTCAACTAAATCAAGGATTAATAAGTCATCTTTTATAAGTTTAATAGCATCATTTCTTACTTTTGATACAATTTTTCCTGCTTTTTCATAAGCTTCTATCATTGATTCCCTCTTATAACATATATTATACAAATAAAATTTTTAATAATTATAAATATTTAATAATATCATATAAATCATACTAAAAATTTTAATAATATTTTATTAAACATAGCTATTATAATTACTGTTTATTAATTAATGTTTATTCCTATTCTTCTGATTTTTTCAAAATTTATATATACTCTAGTTTACAAACTTTAATATCATCTTGTTTATTATAATTTATTATAATATAAACAGCATGTATTAAATTATATAAATTAAGTTTAAAATTTATTAAATTAATTTATAAATGAATTAAATATTAGTTTATAAAAGATATAAAACTAATTTATAAAAAATATAAAGTTAATCTATAAATGAATTAGAATTAATTTATAAAAAATATAAAGTTAATCTATAAAAATATAAAATTAATTTATAAGTGAATTAAAACTAATTTATAAAAAAATATAAAACTAATTTGTATTAAATGAGGTAAAAAAATGGCAAATATACCAATAGCTTCTTTAAATTCTGTGTCTATTGAACAATTATTAATATTGATTATAGCTATTATTGCTTTAATAACAGTTATTGTAATTGTAGTGCAGTGGAGACGTGTTAAAGAATCTCAAAATACTATTAAGTTATTAGAAACTGAGATTGAACTTAAAAAAATGAGTATGGTTGAAAAGGATATGGAAACCAAACGTTTAATGGAAACTCCAATTCAATTGCCTAAAGATCAGCAAGACAAACTTTCTGATATTCGTAAATCAACTTCTCAAGCAATGACTGAAGTTGGATTTTTACATAACGAAATTAATGAAAGATTAGCTAGATTAGAAGTTCAAACTGAAGAAAAAAAGCTTCAAAAAATGCTTAAAGAAATTGAAGCAAAAGAAAAACAACTTACAAAAAATAAATATGATCTTAAAAAATAATTTTATTTAATTTAAAACTTTATAAAATTTATAATCATACATAAAATAATGTAATTATAATTAAAAAATATAATTATAAATTAAAAAATATAGTTATGATTAAAAAATATAGTTATGATTAAAAAAATTATATAAATTATATAAGAAATTATATTATTTAATATTAAAAATATATAAGTTGTTTTAATTTATAAGTAAAAGGTGTGTTATTATGGATGCTTTAGAAATTTTAGCAATGTTAATACTTGTTGCAGCATTAATTATATTGATTTATTACTACTTTCAAAATAATGCAAATGCCGTGGATAAAGTAAAAAATTATATGCTATCACCTATTCCAAATAGTGAAAAAGAACAAATGCCAGGGGAACAAGTTAGGACTGTAAATTCATTAAATCCAAATTCTGTAGGTGAAAAAATCAAAGTAAGATTTAAAGATATAGATATGCCAAACTTCAACACCGATGCTTTCTCAAAAAGAGTTGATTCATTTTTAAATGAAAAAAGTGATGAATTAATAAGAGATTGGGAATTAGCTACTAAAAAGGACATAACTGCTCTTGAAGAAAGATGTGATGCTGCTTATACTAATGTAGATGAATTAGCTAAAAAATTCAGCGAGTATAGAGAAAAAACAAATGAAAGATTAGATAATATTGATAAAAGACTAAAAGAACTTGAAGAAAAAGATAAAGAATAAATATCTTTAAAAAGATATTTTTTAATTCTTTATTTATTTTTATTATTTTTATTTTTCATTACTTTAGTTCATAGGATTTTTTTAAAAGTAGTTTATATTTTATAATTTTTATGATAACTATTTTTAATTTATATTTTTAATATTAATCTTGATTTTATGGAAATCTTTATATACTTATAAAACAAACATTTTTATGATAACTATTTTTAATAGTATTTAATTTTTAGATTAAATTATATATTTTTTAATAAATTATTGTTATTAATATTGTTATTAATTTTTCATTTAGCAGGGTGGGGTAGTCTGGTGATCCCGCGGGGCTCATAACCCCGAGAGCCCTAGTTCAAATCTAGGCCCTGCTACTATTTTTTTATTTTTTAATTATTTTTCAACATTTTAGATAATAATTGTTTTACTATATTATTATTTTAAAATCTTATTATTATCTATTAAATCTTATTATTGTCATTTAAATCTTATTATTTATTCAAATATATTATATTCTAATAAATATATAATTATTATAAGTAAATAATCTTTATTTTATTAATTAAAAAATAATTTATATATTATATTGGTTTTAAAGAAAAATAATATATATTAAAAATAAATTTAAAAATATAGAAATATTTATTAATAAAAGTTTATAAATATTCTAATGATAGCAAGCTAAAGACAGCTACTGGTTATTCGTTAACTAAGGAAACTCCACCCATCACACAGAACTGTAGTGTTGAAAGATATGTGCTGAGAAGTATGACTCTGGAGCAGAAACGACACGTTTTCCAATGAATGAACATGATGCAATTGCTGATAGACATTGGAAGGATCGGTGAAACGGCCAATCTACAGGATGCAAGGGCAAAACTGCTGATAATCTTCTGTGATAGGCAAGGTAGTCCGCTAAGATGAATGCTGTTAAAACAGAAGGTGGGTTACTCTTAGCATGCTATCAATCTATTTATTTTAATGTTTCAACAGTTTTAATTAATAATAACTATAAATCAAAGATTATTGTCTAAAATTAGAGAAATAATCTTGAAAAAATGAAATTCTTAGAAAGATTTTATTATTTTTTTAGAAAAAAACTTTATTGTAAAATGAATATTTGCTATTTGTATAATTGATTAGATGACTTTTTATATTAATAGATCTTTTGAATTCATTATGAAACTATTGAAAATTTATTTCATATAATTAAATGACCTAATTATTATGTATTAATGCTTAGCAAAAATATATTTTAAACTTTTTTTCCATTCTAATGCTATTTTTATAATTTCAACACTTATTTTTTGAAACACTTTTCATTTTAAGAAAAAATATATTAACTAATAAAACTATAATATTAATCAAGCGAAGATATAGTGGATAGTGAAATATTATGGCACTTATAGAAACTAAAATTAAAATAGAGGATAGATTCCTAAAAAGTATCAACAATATAGCTAAAAGAAAAAATACTACTAAAAATAAAGTTATAAATGATATGATAGAAACAGGATTAAAAACCACAGAAACTAGAGCTGAAAAGATAAAAAGGTTGACTGTTAATAATCCAACACATAAAAAAAAGCTTAGTGATTTGACAGGCATAGTCAACCTTGGTGAAAATACTAATGCAGTTGAATTAAAAAGACAAGCACACACCAAGGATTTAAAACAATGATTTTCTTAGATACATCTTATTTTATTGCATTATTTAATGAAAAAGACCATTTCCACAAAAGAGCTATAGAAGTAAATGAAATGATTAGGGACGAGGACAAAATCATTTCTAGTCTTGTTATAACCGAAGTTCTAACTGTTCTTAAACAGAAAAAGAAAGTAAAAAACATTGCAAAAATTAAAGAAATATACAATAATATATTAGATAGTTGTTCTTTAATTGAAGATTTTGGTTACTATGAAAAAGCAACTGAAGAGTATTTCAATAATGAAATAGGGTTTTATGATTCCATGTATATTGTTCTAGTAAGAGAATTAGAATTAGATGGATTAGTATCATTTGATAAACATTTTGAGAATAGAGATGGAATAATAAGAATACATTAATTATCAACTCTTTATCTCTTGCAAAATCATATTCATATATTCAGTTTCATTCGATTTATTTTCGAAAAAGTATTTATATAAAGACTAATAAAATTACTTTAAAAGCTGTGATTTCTTAATAAACTAAGAAAAAAAGACAGAAACTAAGAAGCCAATGTAGTCCGCTAAGATGAATGCTGTTAAAACAGAAGGTGGGTTACTCTTAGCATGCTATCAACTTTATATCTATGTAAGATTTATAAAATATAATTAATGAACTTTGTATTGCTTATTTAATTGTTAGGTGTGAAAATGGTCTTTGATGGAAATTTATTTGGATTGATTATTGTCTATATTTATATAGCTATGATTTTAGTTATTTCAGAGAAAATCCTTAAAAATAGAGTTTCTTTTGCTAGAAAATTTACACATATAATGATAGGAAATATAATATTTTTACTGCCTTTATTTTCAGGTACTGAAGCTAGAATATTTATGGGACTATTCTTCTGTGTTCCCCTTCTTATTTTCACATTTTTAATGACTGAATATTCTCCAATAAAGATAAAAAATAATATTACTCCATCTGGACATAGTTTAGGTTTATTTTATTATGTTATATCTTGGACCACTCTTGTTTTCTTCTTCTACAATCAACCTTATATAATCGCAGTAGGAATAGCTGCAATGTCTTATGGAGATGGTTTTGCATCTCTCATTGGAGGAAAGTTAGGAAAACATAAATATACTGTTTTTGGAGATACAAAGAGTTTTGAAGGTTCCATAGCTATGTTTTTAGTTTTAATAGCTATGTTGTGTGTTTGCTTAGGATATTATGTATTTATCGGATATCCTCCATTTATTTTGAATTTATTTGCTATAGTTCTTATAGCTGCCGTTAGTACAGTTGTTGAAGGAATAACACCAAAAGGTCTTGATAATTTAACTGTTTGTTTTAGTGCTGTTATTTTATACATTCTATTATTAAATATAAGTGGTCACTTCATTTAACTAGAGTTTAGTTATTAAATAGGTTGTTTCGATGAAAAAATTTATAGTTATAGATGGATTTGATGGTTCTGGTAAAGATACTCAAGCTCAATTTATATATGAAATGTATAAAAATAAAGCTACTCAAAACAATGACTCCCTTGAAAGAATAATTTTAAGATCTAATCCTGAAAAAGATAATTATTTTGGACTAAAATCTCATGAAGCTCTATTAAAAGAAGGAACTTTTCATAAGATAATAGCTACAATCTTTTTTGCTATTGATATATTTCGTTCTTTAATTTTGTATTATCATAAATCAGATGTTTTAATATTTAGTAGATATCTTTTATCAGCAACTTACTTTCCAAAAAGACTAGTTAAGCCAGTGTACATATTTTTTGGATTTATTTTACCAAAATCTCCTTTTATGTTTTATTTAGATCTTCCTCCTGAAATAGCTATGGAAAGGATAAATACAAGAAACATAAGTAATAATCAAGAGTTTCAAACTTTTGAAAACCTAAAATCTTTAAAAAAAAATAGAGAAAAAGTTAATTTAATTTCTTATGATTGGATTATAATTGATGGTTCTAAAAATAAAACCCTGATAAAAGAAGAAATTGCAAATATTCTTCTTGAAAATAATTAGAAATTGAGAGATTTAGTAGAAATTATAAATAAAAAAAGAAAATTAGATACAGCAAAGAAAATTATAATTAAAAATGGAAAATTTTAAGTAAAAAAATATATAAGTTATTTAAAACATATTTATTAATATGTCAAAAGAAATTGATGAAGATAAAGCTTTTGAAGCAGCTTTAAAAGGTAAAATGGGGTGGAAATGTTCTTGTTCATTGGATATTGTAGATAAAGAATCCTCTTTAGTTGAACTTGCCTGTAAAAACTGTGGTAAAACTTTCAAATCAAATGTAAAAAAAGATTATTGTATGGACTGTAGTAGGAAAGTTAAAGTGAAATAAGAGTACATCAAATCAATTATTGATTAATTTCGATTATTTTACTTTATTAATTAATTTTAACTGATTCAATTGATATTTTAGTTTATATACTCTTTTTTTAATTTAAAAATTAGTTATTTAATCTATAAATTTATTTTTTTAATTTATAATGCTGTTTTAGCTAATAAGCACTAAATACTACTTTTATTTAATGGTGTGCTAATTTTTATAAATGTTGATATTGTTTTTATTTATTTTTATAAATATTGATAATTATTCTAATTTATATTATGTTAATTTTTAATTTATATTGATTCTTTTATTTAAATACAATCAACTCTGTCAACTTAAGAAAATTTTCTTAAAAATTTGAATACAATTTAATTAAATTTTTTAATTTACATTTAAATGAAATATCAAATCATTGCAAATATAAAATAAATTTTTTTTTAAGTT
>WRCI01000054.1 GCA_009784145.1 Methanobrevibacter sp. | reverse complement strand
TATTATTAATCAATGAAGACATTTGACTAATTGCTACTTTATTAAGTTCTATTAATCTTTCAGATTGCGGGAGTTCTTGATGTATTAATAATGCATTGATACTTTCAATATTTGAAAGCACAACTAATTGTTCTAATGTAGCATAATCACGAATATTTCCTTTTTTATCTGGATTTTGTTTTCTCCACTCTGAGGCAGTTTTATTGAAAAGAGCAACATTCAATAAATCAGCTTCATTTGCATAGACAAATTGAGATTGTTTCTTAGTAACAAATTGTGGAATAAGTTTATCCTTAATTGCATCTGTATGAATACTGTAATTAATTTTTGATAAGGTTCTTTTGAGATTCCATTCCTTAGATTTTAACTCATTTTCTTTAAGTCGTTGAAATTCTTTTACAATATATAACTCAAATTCTACTGAAATCCAATTTGCAAATTTAAATGCAATGTCTTTATGACCATAAGTGCCACCATAACGCCCGGATTTAGCTATTAAACCAACAGCATTTGTTTTTTCTATCCACTTTTTTGGAGATAATGTAAAATAATTTAGACCAACCTGTTTTTTAAACCCGTCGAATTCGACGGGTTTAAAATCTGAATTATATAAACTTTCCCAAATACCTAAAAATTCTATTGTATTCCTATTTCTCATCCAATTACGAATAACATCATTAGGATTGTTTGACTTGTATTTTGCTATATCTGTAAGTGAAATATAATCATTTTCACTTTTACATATTAATGTAATTTCTTTATCTTTAACATTTATAGTTTTTCTTGACATATTTATCACTACCATCAATCTAAACTAAATATAACGATTTTTATTCAATTTTCGACTATGATTTTTATATTTAGTATTTTAGATTTGTATTATTAATTTTATATTTTTTATTATATTTATATATTACTATAATAAAAAAATATATTAATTGCAGCGATATTTCATAAAAATTTTATAAAATGTAATATATTGTATAAAATAATTGTTTTCTAAACCACTCATATATGTGGGGTTTAAAACATTGATATGAATAAATAAATAATAATTAAACTTATAAGTAATAGATAGCTTAAGATTATTCCAGATTGTCTGCAAATCTAATAGCTAAATCTTCTATATCTTCAGATTTAGCTAAGTTTTCAACCCATTCTTTGGGAATATCATCAAATCCATATAATAAACCAGCTAATGCTCCTGTAACACAAGCTGTTGTATCAGTATCTCCACCTAAATTAACTGCCTTTAACACAGCATCACTATAATTATTTGTAGTTAATAAACACCAAATACTTGCTTCTATTGTATCAATAACATATCCACTACTATTTATATCATCTTTATCTAATTTGTATATATTTTCTTTTAATAATCTATTAAAATATTTTATTTCTTCTAAATATTGTTCATAATTATTTTCTTTTACTAAATCATTTTCTTTAAAATAATTATCAAAAAATTCAGGAATATCTTTTTGTAATTTATGATATATTTCATATTTATCTAAATCATCTAATAACAAATGTCTTAAAAACTCTAAAAAATAAAAACAAGCTATAACAGACCTAAGATGTGCATGAGTAATAGAAGAAACTTCTTTTGTCATTTGAAATCTTTCATCAATTGGTTTATTCATTAAGATAAAAAGCAATGGAGCTATCCTCATCAAAGATCCATTTCCATTAGAACGTTCATTAGACTCTCCAGACAAAAGTGGGCTAACTCCAGTTTTAATATCATAAATAGCTATTTGTGTAGTATTTCCAATATCAAAAGCTACACCATCAGCAGTCCAAAATCCTTCATCAATCCATTTGACCATATTTTGAGCAATATCCTCTAAATCATAAGCAATTATCAGACTTTCAACAAGTGCAAATGTTAAAGAGCTATCATCAGAGAAAGTTCCTGGAGGTTTATTGTAAGTACCAAAACCTATCATACCATCAACAGGATTTTCTTTTAAGTATTCTCTTGATTCAAACTCAACAGGAACTCCAAGAGCATCTCCAATAGCTAATCCAAAAAGTATAGCTTTTATTTTATTATTATAATTCATATTAAACCTCTAAGATATTATAACTCTTATATGAAAAAGTAAAGTTAGTTATACAATTATATTATTATATCTAATTTAATCATTTTTTTCCTAAAATTTGTACATGAGATGGAAAATTAAGACCATAGCCAAACTTTTCCTGATAAGTGCCTTTAATATAAGTAACAACTTTTGCTCTGAAAGAGATATTAGTACCTCTTTTTAAGCCAGGTTTATCAAAAGCATTAGCACAAACAAGCCATACATGAGAAGCAACTTCTTCCCCATTTTTTTCTAATCTAACATTTTCAAGACAAATAGTTTTAATGTTTGTTTTTTTAGCAGTTCCAAAATTAGAAACTCTAGCTAAAAAAGTTTCACGACCATTAATTTTAGATAAATCTTCTTTTAAATCTTCTAATACCATATCTATCCCTTAAAATAATTGTTTTTTTTTTAAAATATTTTTAATTATTTTGATTCCATTATGAAATTTTTTTATTATTGTTAATTTAATTTCAAACAATTAATAATCAATAAATACGATAATTTCTAGCTCTTTGACTTGAAGAGACAACTTCTTCATCAAAATCACTTTCTTCATTAATTTTCTTAAAGAAAGCTCCATGGATAATTGAATTTTCATGAACTAATATAGCTCCAGCTATATTTTCATTAACAAATCTACAATCATATCCATAACCTACTGATGGTTTTTCAACAATTTTGATAGTAGCTATTTCATCAATAAATTCTTTAGATTCTTTTACAAAATCTATATCTTGAATATTCTTTTTTTGAATGTTATTTTCTTGAACATTTTCTTTTGGAATATCTATTAAAGCATCTATAGAATAGCTTTTTATAATCTTTTCATGATATTTTTCATAATTAGCTTCAGTTGATAAAAATTCCATACCTTTCAATTCATTATTTATAAAGATTAAAATACCATTTTGATTAGAAAAAGGAAATTCTTTTATATAATCACTAATATCATCACTTTTAGCTTCAAAAACATCATTCATTGCACTTGTAGGAGATTGTACATCAGAACAAAAACACAATTCCTCTACTTTATCCCATACTTCACCTTGGTTTGACCGATAACTATTATTTTCTTTAAGTGAAGCTGATACAGATACATTTTTAGCCATGCGAACTTTTGAAGAAGCTACTGTTCCTGATTCTTGAAATTGTGGACTTGCATAATCCCATCTACCTTGTTCTACACAACTTACAGGAATTTCTTGTTCAGTATGTTCTGGAATAAGAACTGTTGTATTTAAAACTCTATTTTGTTTAGCTCCTTTTAATTCTTCTCCATCAAAAAGTAAAATTGGAAGATCTCCTTTATTAAGAACATTTAAAGTAGGAACACTACCTGATTCATTAACTTCAGTTATTTCTACCAAATCTTTATTCATAGCTTCATTTAATGTTATATACTTAATTTCTGGAAAATTCATTCCTTTTATTTCAACAGTTGTCATATTTTTATAAGTGTTTACTTCACCTATTTCTATACTTTTTAAATATTCTTTAATTATTGACATTTCACTCACCTATTATCATTTTTATTTTTAATTTATGCTCATTTTATTTCCCATATTAAATCAACATAATCATAAAATTTTAAATCTTCTGGTTCAAAATCAGAAATATATGAATCAAATGACACCTTATTAGATTGGAGGGTATATGAATCCCCCATAAAACCATGAGAATAATTAGAAACATTATGATTTATTTCTCTCAATTCACCTAATTCTTCTCCAAGAGCTTCAATCATGATTTTTGCCTTGTTTTTTGCATCAATCATTGCTTTTTTAAGTAATTCATTTTTCACTTCTTCTTTTTCCTTAATTTCATAATTAATTCTTATTTTCAATGGAAGTTCATATTTAGACATTTCTGATAAAAGATTAGATAACATTTCACTATTTATATCAAATTCAAGTTTTAATGAATGGTATATTCTATATTTAGTAACTCTAATTTGTTTATATTTTTGAGATCCACCAACAAATTTATCTTCATAATCATTAATTGATTCAGCAACCCAATTTTTAGTCTTTAAATCAGTTTTTTTAAATCCTAAAGAATTAATAACACTATTTAAACATTTTAAACCATGTTTATATTTCATATAAGCATGTTTGTATTCTTTACTTTTAACTTCCATATCAAAGCCCACAACAGTTAAGTTTGGACTAAGTTCTAATTTCCCATTTCCTCTAACAGATATTACTCTTTCACTCATCTTATCATTCTCCTTATTTTTTAAACTTTTATATCTAATGTATCAAATACTGAAAAGTTAAACCAATTATAATTTGGGGTTTCCTTTTTCCTTTTTATTAATGGTTCAACATTGTTAGTTCTATAATCTATTACACTAACTCCTTTAGCTAAATTACAATGTTTACACAGTATTTGCAAATTATTAATATCATTAGTTCCTCCCATGACTCGGGGTTTAATGTGATCTATAGTTAAATTTTTTGTATTTCCACAAGCTAAACATGTATAATTGTCTCTTTCAAAAACATCTCTTTTTGTTAATTTAGGAACAGGTGCTTTGTTTTTAAATTTCAACTGATTAACAATATTCCTTAAATTATTATATTTCACTTTAAAACTATCTCTTTCTTTTACTAAACTTCTATTTTCAAGTTTAATGTTTTTATTTTCTTTTTTTATTTGACTTATAGTCTTATTTGTTTTTATTAAATATTTTTCAATCCTTTTTTCTTGCTTTTGGTTTTCTTCTGTTAATGTTTCAATTTGTTTACTTATAGGGTTTTCAATTAATTCAAAATATGTTTCAAACACACTCATCAGCTCCTTTTTATTTTATTATATTTATCACATAGTGATAAGCCCAATTATTCATTGAAAATTATATATTTCATATTATTTATTGAAATTATCCATTCCATTTATTGAAATTATATATTCTATTTTTTTAATTCACTACTCTTCTTTAGCTAATTCTTTTAAAAATTCAACATCATCTTTGCTTAATTGGTTTTCTCTATTTCCTAAATGTTGCTCTAACCAAAGTCCACTTTTTCTTATTTTTTCTCTTGGTGAATTGTAACCTAACCATTCTTTTGAAGGTTTTGATTCATCAGAAAGTGAAAGTGTAGAAATAATCTTTGATTTTAAATCAAGTCTTTTTAATTTCTTATCAAGTTCAATTATAGAACATGAAAAATTATCCTCTATATATTGACTAACCATATTTTCAATATTTTCTATTTCTTGATTTTCTTTGGAATCTTGAGGATATTCTTCATTAAATTCTTTTAAATCCATATTCCAGAGATTTATTATATTTGAATTTATATTAATCTTGAATTTTTTAGCATATTCACTATCTCCTTTAGCTAAAAGAGATTTTCCAATATTCTTTCTAAAGCTTGTGTTGTCTCTGTTTCCATCTTTGAAAATATAATTTAACATTTTAGGTATTCTATTTTTCTTAATGTTTGATCCAATATAGGTAATTCTATTTTCTCCTTGGAACTTCTCACCTTTTTCAAACAATACAAATAAACCATTTTTTGGAATTTCTTCACTAAATGGATATTCATATCTTTTAGCATCATTGAATAGCTTATGAATACTGTGATTATAAGCAGTATAGCTATAAATTTCTTGATTATTATTTTCGTAACATTGTTTTATTAAAAATAAAGCATAATTAAGATTTTTTATATTATTTAAACTAAAATTAAGTTTTTTTATTTTATTTTCTTTTGTTTTATTTTCTTTTATTTTATTTTCTTTTGTTTTTAGCTCTCTTGTAATATTTTTATAATCTTCAAATGGTTTATCTTCACTAAAAGATAATTCTAAATTAATTTTGTCTTTTTTTAAACTTAATTTCAAAAATCTATAATAATATGAGAAAATTAAATAGTCATTTATAGCTTTAAATTCAATTTCATCATTCCAACTTAGTATTTCTTTTTTTAGTTTTTGATAAATTTCAAGTATGTTACTATTTACTCTATTAATTAACTCTTCTTCTGTAACAAACAATGCTTTATTTTGGTTAAAATAGGAATCTAAAATAGATCTTACTTTAGCACTAAATCCTTTTCCTTCAACTTGGTTTATTTTTTCTATATGTTCTGGACTTAACATAACTGATTTTTTTATCACTTCTTTTTCTTTTTCAAAATTATTTAGTACAAAATCAATTAATAATTTGAGTTTTAGTTGTGTTTCTATTTCTTGTTGATTTATAGTGTTTAAAAAATCAATAGCTCTATTTTTTGTTTTTATTTCATTATTTTTTAGAGAAATGAAGTTTTCATTTAAATTATAATTATTATAAAGTAAATCTGTCATGATTAAAATAAAACTTTTTAATTCATTAGTTTTTAATTTATTATCTCTTCCATAAACTCCTAAACAATTTATAGCATCAATTATTTCTAAATAGTTTTTATATTCTAAAAGCTCTTCATTGATTTCAGGAAGTATTTTTTCATCAATAAAAATAGCTATATCATCTGTTGATTTTGAAATAGCTAAAATTTTATTGAGAGCTATTTTTCTCTTGAAATATCTGCTATTTATAAATATATCTGATAATTCATAATTATTTTCATGATTTTTCTCATTTTTAATAGTATTTCCACTATAATTTTTCATTATCTATAGCTCCTAAGAAGAATTTTTTTTATAATTATTCTGAATATTTTTCTTACTTATTCTGAATATTATATTTTATAGTATATAAACTTTATTGTTATTAAAGAATTTTATATTTTTTATTAAAATATTTGTACTGAAAAATATGTTTAAGATTTTAAAAAAATTGAATATATAATAATAAGAGAATATAATTAACTAAATTTGTTTTTAATAGAATTTTTAATAGAAAATATCATAAAATAAATATAATTAGAAATAATTAAAAGTAATTAAAAAAGTATGGAGAGATTCATTTTATTAATGAACCTCTAAAGCCACTTACCAATATTATATTAATTTTTTTAATATTTAAAGTTTTCGATTTTTATTATAAAATTTTCATTTAGTAATATTTATATATAATTTATTATAAATTAATATTATGGGGTTATATAATTCAAATAAAGAATATATTAAAAATAATATGATACTAAAGCTATTTTAAAACATCAAATCATTCTTTATAAATATCTTCAAAAACCCAGTCCATTGAAAGATATCTTTCTCCAGTATCTGGTAAAATTACTATGATTCTTTTATTCTTATTTTCTTCTCTTTTAGCTACTTCAATTCCAGCAAATGTAGCTGCACCTGAAGAAATACCTGCAAGAATTCCTTCTTTTTTAGCTAATTTTAGCATCAATTTTGAAGCATCTTCGTCTTTAACTTGGATTACCTCATCAATTAAATTTTTTTGATAATTTTCTGGTATGAAACCAGCTCCAATTCCTTGAATTTTATGAAAACCTGGATTTTCTCCTGAAAGAACTGGAGAAGATGCTGGTTCAACTGCAATAGCTTTAAGGTTTGGATTTTTATCTTTTTCTTTTAATTTTTTACTTATTCCAGTGATTGTTCCACCAGTACCAACACCTGCTACAATAATGTCTACTTTTCCATCTGTATCTTTCCAAATTTCTTCTGCTGTTGTATTGTAATGTGTTTCAATATTTACAGGATTAGAAAATTGATTAGGTGAAAAACTATTATCAGTTTTATTAAGTAATTCATTAGCTTTAGCTATTGCTCCATCCATTCCTTTATCTCCAGGAGTTAGTATAATTTCAGCTCCAAAAATAGCTAATAATTTTTTTCTCTCAAGAGACATAGTCTCAGGCATTGTTAAAATAAGTTTGTATCCTCTAGAAGCAGCTACAAAAGCAAGACCTATTCCTGTGTTTCCACTTGTTGGTTCAATGATAACTGTATCTTCATTAATTAAACCTTTTTTTTCAGCGTTATTTATCATCCCAACAGCAATTCTATCTTTTACACTATTAACTGGATTAAAAGATTCTATTTTAACTATTAATTCTCCTTTTAATTCTTTATCAATTTTATTTAATCTTAGTAAAGGAGTATTTCCTACTAATTCTGTTAAGCTATTTGAAATTTTTTCAGTCATTTTTTCACATTATTAAATTATAATTATTTATAGATATTTTTCACATTATTAAATTATAATTATTTATAGATATTTTTTATATTATTGAATTTAGTGTTTTTCATTTTATTAAATTTAGTTTTTTTTTTTTTCTTATTAAATTAAGTGTTTTTCCTATTATTATACAAATTTAAAACATAATAAAACAATAAATCCTTATCAAATCTTTAAATGTATTGGATTTGTGTATACATTAAATCTATTTCCTCTTGCAAATCCTATCATAGTAATATTAGCTTCTTTAGCTACTGTATATCCAGATAATGTTGGTGCTGCATTAGAAGCTATTAAAGGAATTCCCACTCTAGCTATTTTAATCATTGCATCTGCAGGCATTCTACCACTATAAACGATGTATGAATTTTTAAAATCTACTTTTTCCCTTGCAGATGCTCCAATAACTTTATCAAGAGCAACATGCCTACTTATATCTTCTCTTGTAATAAATTTACCCTTTTCTTTATTTACAAGACCTGCTACATGAGTTCCTCCAGTATTTTTCCAAGTGATAGCTTTTTCTTTAATTTTTTCCATATTTTCTAATATTTCTTCTCCATCAACTTTAAAATCAGACTCTACTTTGTCTATAAAATCTATTTTTGTTCTCCAACCTCCAAAACAATCTGATCCAACTATAAGTTCTTTCATAATATCAAAGTCTTCTAAATCAACAGTGGCTGTTATTTCATTATCATTAACTTCAAGACTTTCTATATTATCAACAGTTTCAATAATTCCCTCACCTAACATATATCCAACTGTAAAATCTTCTAGAGAGTCAGGACTTATTGAAAAACTTCTTGTTAGTGTTTCATTTATTACTAATTTTATTGTTTCATCAGCAACTATTTCTTCTTCTTTTTCTGTATAAGTTCCATTTTTATAGGTTGAAACTTCGAATTTATTAGTCATTAACATATCTTTTAATCTCCCTATATTTTTGATATATATTAATTTATATGAATATACAATATACAATATTTACAATTAATTTATCAAAATAATCAAAATAATTATTTAAAATATAATTTTCAATGTAAATATGGGATAATAATTTAAAATATCTCTTAATTTTTAATATTTTTCAAATTCTTATATATAATACTAAATAATATATTCTAATTCACTTTTATTTGATTCAATTAATTTTATATTAATTTATTATAAATATTTATATAATTTTTATACTTTAATTATTTTTAGATATTTTATATAAATTTAATAAATTTTATATAAATTTGAGTCTGTAAAAAAGTGTGGAGTTTTTTCAAAAAAGTGCGAAGTTTTTCGAATTTTTTCCAGAAAATGAATCTCAATTATATGGAGTTTGTTTGAATAAATTAGTGTTCATCAGAATTAATTA
>WRCI01000053.1 GCA_009784145.1 Methanobrevibacter sp. | reverse complement strand
GGTCCTGATGATTTTGAAATTGGTAAAGAGTTCAACCTTCCAATATTCTGCCCAGTAAATGAAGAAGGAAATTTTACAGATAGTGCTGGAAAATACAAAGGTGAATTTGTTAAAGATGCAGATTTAAATATTATTGATGATTTAAAAGCTAGTGGGCTTCTCATTAGAGATGAAATAATAAAACACAGGTATGGAACCTGTTGGAGATGTAAAACTCCAATTATCTATATTGCAACTGAACAATGGTTCTTAAAAATAACAGAAATAAAAGACAAAATGCTTTCTGAGATAAAGAATGTTGAATGGATTCCTAAATGGGCTGGTGAAGGAAGATTCCATGATTGGGTGGATAATGCAAAAGATTGGACTATTTCAAGACAAAGATATTGGGGAATTCCTATTCCTATTTGGGTATGTGAAGACTGTGGTGAAATAAAAGTAATTGGTTCTGTAGAAGAGTTAAAAGAAAATTCAATAAATGAAATTACAGCTAATAATGAAGACCTTGTTCATAGACCTCACGTTGATGATATTGTAATCAAATGTAGCTCTAATAACTCTAATAACTCTAATAATTCTAATAACTCTAATTGTAATGGGGAAATGAAACGTATTCCTGATGTTTTAGATGTATGGATTGATTCTGGCGTAGCTGGATGGGCTGCACTTTATTATCCTCAAGAAAAAGATATGTTTGAGGAATGGTTCCAATATGACTTTATTACAGAAGGTCAAGATCAAACAAGAGGTTGGTTCTATTCACAACTTGGCACTAGTGTTGTAGCTTTCAATCAAGTACCTTACAAGAAAGTTTTAATGCATGGATTTGTTCTTGATGAGCATGGGAAGAAAATGAGTAAATCTCTTGGAAATGTTGTTCAACCAGAAGATGTAATTGAGAGTTATGGGGCAGATGTCTTAAGATTCTATTTATTATGGGCAAGTAAACCATGGGATGATCTTAAATTTGTTTGGGACGAACTTAACAATATTAAGAAGATGTTCAATATTCTTTGGAATGTTTATGTATTTTCAACAACTTACATGTCTCTTGATAATTTTAATCCTGAAAAATGCAATGTAAATGATGAAAATAATACTGAGAATAATAGTGAAAATAATACTGAGAATAATAATGAAAATAGTATCATTCTTAGAGATGAAGATAAATGGATTATTTCAAGAGCTAATTCTTTAGTTAAAGAGGTAGGAGAAGATTTAAATCAAGCATTCTTCCATCAAGCTACTAGAAAAATTAATAACTTTATACTTGAAGACCTTAGTCGTTGGTATGTAAGACTTATAAGAGGAAGAACTTGGGTCGAAAAAGATGATCCTGATAAATTAGGAGCATATTATGCCTTGTACACAGCTATTGAAACATTAATAAAAGTATTAGCTCCTTTTGCACCTCATATATCTGAAAAAATATATGAAAATATTGTTAAAGGTACAAAATCTGATGCTAAGTTAAGTATTCATATGGAAGATTGGGAATATGATGAAAGTGCAATAAATAAAGATCTTGAGAAGGAAATGGATCTTGTAAGGGATATAATTGAAGCTACTTCAAGAGCAAGAGACATAGCTAAGTACAAACTTCGATGGCCAGTAACTGATATAACAGTTGTTTCTGAGGATGATTCTGTTCTTGAAGCTGTAAATCACTTACAAAATGTTATCAAAGATCAGTCAAATACTAAAGAAATAATAACCGCTGAAGAGTATGAAAACCTTAGTTTTATAGCTAAACCAAACTTAAAAACTCTGGGTGCACGATTAAAACAGGATATTGTTCCAGTTAAGCAGTTTCTTGCAGATGCTGATGGAAATCAGATTAAGGATGATTTAAAAGCTAATGGAAAAATTGATGTTATTATTGCTAGTGGAAATGAAGATGCTAGTGATAAAGTAATTGATTTATCTGAAGAAGATGTTTTATTTGATAGTGTTCTTCCTGAGACCGTAGTTAGCTCTGAATTTAAAGGAGGAAATGTCTTTGTTAATACTCAAATTACTCCTGAAATACTTTCTGAAAGCCAGGCACGTGAACTCATCAGAAGAATTCAAGATATGAGAAAAGACTTAGATTTAGATGTTGAAGCTAATATAAATGTTATTGTCCAAGCTAGTGATAATTTTAAAGGTACAATAGCTAATCAGATTGATTTTATATCTAAGGAAGTTAGAGCTCTCAATATTTCATTTGATAGTATTGCTATAAATGAGGATACTAGGAATAAAAATAAATATATTAAAAAATGGAAAATTGAAGAGGAAAATTTAGTAGTTCTCATTGAAAATTAATTAAATTATATAAATATTTATTATAAATAATAAAAACTTCATTTTTATACTTATAAAAATAGAAAATTATTAAAATTTATATAAATATATTAAAATTTATATAGAATTATTAAAATTCAATTTAAAATATCTAAATTTTCTTAAAATTATATTAATATTGAATATATTAATAATTGAGCTAATAAATTAGATATATTTATGAATTTTATTAAAACTTATATCTTTATTATATTAATAAAATTCAATACACCATAAGCAATTAAAAGTGCTCCAACTACATTAATAATAATGACTGGGAGTGGAATCATAGCTGAATAGGTGATTAGCATAATACCTACTATAAAAGCTATTAGTGCAATTATTCCTTTAGTACCTATAATACCTATTAGTCCAATCATTTCTTCATTATCCATATCACTATTCTCTATAACACGCTTCAGCTCTATAAGAAGAGCCAATACACCATAAGCAATTAAAAGTGCTCCAATTACATTAACTATAATGATTGGGAGTGGAATCATAGTTGAAGATGTAATTAGTAAAATACCCACTATAAAAGCTATTAGTCCAATTATTTGTTTACTATTAAGATTCATAGTGAATATTATGTAGAGACATTATATAATACTATCTATTGACATATTATGGTACTGGTTATTTTATTAACCCCCACTTGAGATTTTTACAATTATTTTTGTGGTTGTTTCCTTTGTAAATAGCTCTTAATGGTGTCATAGTATAAAAAAATTATAATTTTGGCATTGGTTTAGTATGTAGAATAAATATAAAATACAGTGTATATTTTTTCATACACTAACATATAATATAGTGTATATTTTTTCATACACTTAATATTCACTAATTTTATAAAATATAAATATCTGATAATTATTTAATATTCATTTTTTTGTTTAAAATAAAAAATTATAGGGGGATAAGTGATTTTACAGATTATGAAATAGAATATATTAAATTAAAGATATTTTTATATTCAAACATGCTTTATATTTGTATATTCAGATATTTCATGATTAGTTGTAGTGATATCATAAACTGATAATTTATGTATATCATCATTTCCAGTTATTCTTCCAAAGACTTTTAATTCCTCTTTTGTCACATTTAAAAAGTTTGCTAATCTTTTAGCACTACTTTCTATATCAACTCTCTTCCTTAATTCTGAATCTTGTGTTGCTACACCCATTGGGCATTTGCCAGAATCACATACTCTATACTGTTGACAAACAGTAGCCATCAATGCTGCTGATGCAATAGCAATTGCGTCTGCTCCCATAGCTATTGCCTTTGAAAAGTCTGATGGTACTCTTAAGCCACCTGTGATAACTAAATCTATCTCTAAATTATTTTCTAAGATATATTTTTTCGCCCTATAAAGAGCAAATATTGTTGGGATTGAACTAGCATCTTTTAAAGTTTTAGGACTTGCTCCAGTTGCCCCACCACGACCATCAATTGTAATAAAATCTGGTTCAGCAAATTTAATCCATTCCATATCTTCTTCAATATGTCCTGCAGCTATTTTAATTCCTATTGGTCTTCCATCACTTCTTTTTCTTAAAGAATCAACTAAAGTTTTTAAATCCTCTTTTGTATCAATATTTGGAAACTTTGATGGGCTATGAATATCTTTACCAACTGGTTTATTCCTTATTTTAGCAATTTCTTCTGTAACTTTAGAACTTGGCAGGTGTCCTCCCATGCCTGGTTTTGTACCTTGACCTATTTTTATTTCAATAGCATCAGAAGTTCTCAAGTTCTCATCTGTAACACTGTATAAATTAGGAACATATTCAAATATATATTTATATGCTTCTTCTTTTTCTTCTGGCAAAATTCCACCTTCGCCACTGCACATAGCTGTTTTCACCATACTTGAACCTTTTGCAAGTGCTATTTTTATCTCTTTAGACAATGCTCCAAAGGACATGTGAGATATATATACTGGAATATCTATAACCATTGGCTTTTTACTTTTCTTACCAATTGTTGTTTTTAAATTTACTTCATCATTATCTTCTAATGGCAATTTTTCAAGTTGAGATCCCATTATAAGTATATCTTCCCAGGATATAACAGGCAAAGTTGTTCCCATTGGTTCTGTTATACTTTTTCCAGAAATTGACATTTGATGGATGTTAGCCATATGTTTTTCAAATTCACTTTTTGTTTTTGCAAATTCTTGAGGATATTCAAGTGGATTTTCATTATTTAATTTATCTCCATCATATAGGGATTTTTTATCACCATCTTCACCCTCTGCTATAGATTCTTTATTAGCATCTCCAACAACTTCAAATAACTTTTTTGGAGATTCACAAATTATACAAATCCAATCATCTGATAAATCTTCGAATTTTTTTCCTTCTTTAGACTCATCATATTCATATCCACATATTTCACATCTATAAGTAGCCATACTGTTTACCTGAATATATTTTAATTTTAGCTTTAATGCTAGTTTAATTTTAGATAATAGTGTTTTAATTTATATTTTAGCTATTATTATTTTATTTAAATTAGCTAATAGGGTTTTATATTATAGCTATTATTATTTTATTATTTTATTTAAATTAGCTAATAGTGTATTATATTTTAGCTATTATTATTTTAATAATTTTCTGTTCTTATTTCAAAGAAAGCTTTTGGATGTGCACATACTTGACAAAGTTCTGGTGCAGATTCCTTTACATGAATGTGACCACAATTTCTACATTTCCAAACTTCTGTATTTTCTTTTTTAAATACTTCATCATTTTTGATATTAGCTAGTAATTGTCTATATCTTCCTTCATGTTCTTTTTCAATTTCTCCTACCTTTTCAAAAAGATATGCAATTTTGGTAAAACCTTCTTCTTTTGCTTCTTTTGCAAATTTTGCATACATTTCAGTCCATTCATAATGTTCACCATTTGCCGCATCTTCTAAATTGGTTATTGTATCAGGTATATCTTCATCATGCAAAAATTCAAACCATATTTTCGCATGTTCTTTTTCATTTCCTGCAGTTTCAAGAAACAATGCAGCAATTTGTTCATAGCCTTCTTTTTTTGCTTTACTTGCATAATAAGTATATTTATTTCTAGCTTCTGACTCTCCTGCAAAAGCTTCCATTAAATTTTTCTCTGTTTTTGTTCCTTTTAATTTTGGCATTTTATTTATCTCCTAAGTTATTAAGGTTTATAATTCAACAATATTTTTTTATATTATATATATTCTCATTATTAATAAATTTTACATATTATTAATATATCTGTAATTATATTATCATTATATTCTATAAATTTATCATATTTTATATAAATTTATTATATAAGATAAAAAAAGTATTATATATCATATAAACTTATTATATATTCTATAAGCTTATTATATATCATATAAACTTATTATATATTCTATAAGCTTATTATATATCATATAAACTTATTATATATTCTATAAACTTATTATATAACTGAAAAATCATTATATTTATTATAAATTTATTATAAGAAATGAAAAAGTATTATATAAATTTTTTTTTAAATGATTTATTAAAAAATATATATAAATTACTATACTTTTTTAATATGAAATTTATTGAAAAAATATATTAAAGCATTTAAATAAAGTATGGACAATAAATAAAATAAAACATTAACTAAAAATTAATTAAATTTATAAATCAAATAAAAATAAATAAGAAAACAATGTAAAATTATGTAATAATAATATAAAATTGTATAAAATTATATAGGATTATATAAAATAATAATAGAATTATATAAAATAATATAGGATTATATAAAATAATATAGGATTATATAAAATAATGTAAATAATTATATAATTGTTTAAATTTGATTCATTGTTTTAAAATAAAGAGGTATAGGTGTTAAAATGACTTTAACAGATTCTGAAATGGATTATATCATGGGAATACTTGGTAGGGAACCTAATGAACTAGAAGAAGGGATGTTAGATATAATGTTCTCTGAACATTGTTCATATAAAAGTAGTAGACCAATACTGGGTCTCTTTCCTACAGAAGGTGAAAATATAATTATAGGGCCGGGTGATGATGCAGGGATGGTAGCTATTACTGATAAATTAGCTCTTGCTGTGGGAATTGAAAGTCACAATCATCCATCAGCTATTGAACCTTATGGTGGAGCTGGAACTGGAATTGGTGGAATTCTTCGTGATATTATATCAATGGGTGCTATGCCAATAGCTCTTCTTGATTCTCTTCGTTTTGGACCACTTGAAGATCAAAAATCGAGATATCTTTTTGAACATGTTGTAAAAGGCATTTCTGATTATGGAAATCGTGTTGGTGTTCCAACTGTTGGTGGAGAAGTTGAATTTGATGAATCCTTTAGAACTAACCCTCTTGTAAATGTAATGTGTGCAGGACTTGTTGAAAAAGATAAAATTGTTAGAGGAATAGCTCCTAACGTTGGAGATGTTTTTTTACTTATGGGTGGAATGACTGGAAGAGATGGAATTCATGGAGTAACTTTTGCTTCAGAAGAGTTAACCTCTGATAGTGAAATTGAAGATAGGCCTGCTGTTCAAGTAGGAGATCCTTTTACTAAGAAAAAGGTTTTAGAAGCTTCTCTTGAAATACTTGAAAAAATTGATGTAGCTGGAGTTAAAGATCTTGGTGGTGGAGGTCTCACTTGTTGTATTTCTGAAATTGTGGATAAATGTGGAAATGGTGCTGTAGTAGATTTAAATTCAATTCCACTTCGAGAAGAAGGAATGACTCCATATGAAATCATGCTTTCAGAATCTCAAGAAAGAATGGTTTTTTCTATTAATCCTAAATATGTTGAGAAAGCTTTTGCTATATGTGATAAATATGAAATTCCAAGAGCTATCGTTGGACAAGTTACTGATACTAAGTTAATGGTAATTGAAGACAGTAGTATTGAAGATAATAACAATAATAAGATAGCTGAAGATAATATTGAAGATAATAACAATAAGGAGATAGCTGAAGGCAATATTGAAGATAATAACCTTATTGTAAATAATAATATAAAAGAAACTTATGGTAAACCAATAGCTAGTATGCCTACTGTTTTACTTGCAGATCCACCTTCACTTAATCGTGAAACTAGAAAGCCAAAAAAAGATGAAAGATATATACAAGTTGAAAATCCTTCAATTGATGAATCAATTTTGAAAATATTATCTTCTCCTAATATAGCTACTAAAAAATGGGTTTACAAGCAGTATGATCATGAAGTTCAAGTTAGAACCATTGTAAAACCAGGAGATGATGCATCTGTACTTAAAGTAGATGATGAGAAGGCAGTTGTACTTAGTTGTGATTGTAATAGTATTCACACAAAACTTTCTCCTTATGATGGAGGAGCTGGATCTGTAGCTGAAGCTATTAGAAATGTTGTATCAATGGGAGGCGAACCATATGCTGTTGTTGATTGTTTAAATTTTGGAAATCCAGAAAATCCAGAGATTCTTTGGCAATTTAAACAATGTGTACAAGGAATGGCTGATTTAGCAGAAAAATTCAATACTCCTGTTATCAGTGGCAATGTAAGTTTTTACAATGAAACTGAAGGTATAAAAATAAATCCTTCTCCTACTGTTGGTGTTGTAGGTGTAGCTGACTTAAATAATATTAGAACAATGCATTTTAGAAACAAAGGAGATAAGATTATTATTATTGGAGGAACTTTTGATGAAATAGATGGTTCTGAATATCATAGAGCTGTACATGGAATTGAACAAGGAGAGGCTCCAAAAATTAGAATCAATAATGAGATTGCATCTGCAAAAGCTGTTTTAAAACTTTTAAATGAAGATCCTGGAGAATTTAAAGGTAAAGAAAATAATATAACTGCTATTCATGATTGTTCTGCTGGTGGAATAGCTATTGCATTATCTGAAATGGCATTATCTGGAAATCTTGGTGGAGAAATAGATTTAGCTAAGATTCCTATAAATAAAAATAATGATAATCATGAAATTAGTGATAATAATATCTTATTTTCAGAAAGTCATGGAAGATATATTCTTACTGTAAAAGCAGAGGCATTAAATGATGTTTTAGCCACTGTCAGTGCTTTAAATGTTCAGTGTGCTTGTATTGGCGAAGTTAAAGGAAATGCTTTAAAATTATCTAATGATATTAAAATAGCTGTTGAAGACCTTAAAAATGCTTATAATGGAGTAATTGAAAAATATATGGCATAATTATAGGCTATTTTTCATATTTGCCTTATTTATATTTTTTATATATATTATGATTTTATATAATTCAATATAATTTAATATAGTTTAATATAAGTTTTATATAATTTAATATAGTTTTATAAAATTTAATATAAACTTAGTATAATTTTTATAAAATTAATATAGGTTAAAATTTTATATAATTTTATATAATTTAATTTTATATAAATTTTATATAATTTAATAAAAATTTATAATTTAATATATATTAATATAATTTTTATGTAGATTAATTATTTATAGGAGTTAGAGAGAATAATGTTTTTATCTGAATTAATACCAATATCTAAAGCTTATTCTATTCTTGATAAAAATCAAAAGATCATGGAAAAGGAAAGTATAGATTTAAAAGATTCACACCTTAGATCTTTAGCTAAAGAAGTTTATTCATTTCATAATTCTCCCCCATTTGATAAATCAGCTATGGATGGATATGCAGTCATAGCTGAGGATACTTTTGGTGCTTCTTCAAACATTATAAAAGAGCTGAAAATCATTGATCAAATAGGAGCTGGTTCTTTTTCTAATAAAAAAATTAAAAGTGGTGAAGCAATTAGAATAGCTACTGGTGCTCCAATTCCTGAAGGCGCAAATGCAGTTTTAATGGAAGAATACACAGTTACTATGACTAAATATAGTGATGATGAATTTATTGAGATTCATTCTCAGGTGACTCCTGGTGAAAATATAGCTGTCCTTGGAGAAGATATTCAAAAGGGAGATAAGGTCGTTGATATAGGAACAATTATTCGTCCACAAGAAATGGGGCTTATTGCATCTGCAGGTCTAGCTACTATTGAAGTATATAGGAAACCAAAAGTTAAAGTTATAATCACTGGAAATGAACTAGTTAATCCTACAAAAAATCTTGAAATGGCTCAAATTATTAATTCTAATCAATATGTTATAAGTTCTATGGTTGAAAGCTGTGGGGCAGATGTAGAAATTAGCTATGCTCAGGATGATTTTGAAGAAGTTAAAAATATTTTAAAGGAGAACTCTAAAGATTATGATTTAAT
>WRCI01000052.1 GCA_009784145.1 Methanobrevibacter sp. | reverse complement strand
CTGAAAATTTTTTATTTTTTTTAAAGTTTTTTCAGTATACTGAAAATTTTTTATTTTTTTTAAAGTTTTTTCAGTATACTGAAAATTTTTTATTTTTTTTAAAGTTTTTTCAGTATACTGAAATATTTTTATTTTTTAAAGTTTTCTTTACAAAGAATTTTTCATCTTTTTTTGTAAACATTGCTTCTTTTACCTATACTTAAAATTTTAATTATTGAATCATCTATTCTAAAAATAATTCTGTATTCTCCTTGTTTAACTCTTCTTAATCCTTTTAAGTTATTGTGAAGTGATTTAGAATTATATGGGTCTTCAGGAAGGTTTTTAACACAACCCAATAATATTTCAAAGTCTTTTTTATTTTTTTTAGATAATTTCAGGAGGTATTTGTCAGCTTGTTTTTTAATGTTAATTTTGTATTTTATACCGTTCTTCAAGCTCATCAACATCCAGAGTTATACCTTCACTTGCTTCTGCATCATTTATGGATTTTTTAAATGCTTCACAATCATATTCTTTGTTTAAATCTAAATAATCTTTCACAATACTATTTAATAAATTTTTCATTGTGGTTTTTTGTTTAACCGATTCGATTTTAAGTAGATCTGCTAATTCTGAATCAATAGCACATGTTTTCATTACCATAATTTTTTTCTCCTATTTCATTGATTAATTATAGATATACTATGTAAATATATAAGTGTTTTTTCATATAAATATTTTTATATAGAAATAATTTTATGTATAAATATTTTTATATATAATAATCATATATCCTACATAATGTTACCCATTGTTGCAGATGTATATTCTTCTAGCGCTTTTTCGGCTTCTTTTGTTCTTCCAAGTTTCTCTAAAATGTCATGCTTTAAACTTAAAGCAAGATTATAATATCGTGGATCTGGTTCTCCTTTTAATGCTTGATTAAGATAATCTAGTGCTTCATTTAAATCTTTATTTTCTATTTCCATGAAATTTGCTCGACTATAAAGACCATAACCAAATTCAGGATTCTTTTCTAAAACTTCATCAACTATGCTAATAGCTTTATCATAATCTCCTTTTTTTAGATAATATCCTCCTTTATCTACTAAAGCCCAATTAGATTGAATATTATTTTTAATCCTATATTCAAGTATTTCTTTAAGTTCTTTGTCTCGGTCTAAAATATATAAGCAAAATGTTTTTTTAGTATTAGCATTTTCATGTTTGGGGAAATCTTTTAATATCTCGTCACAAACATCAATAGCATTTTCATACATTGCTGATTTTGAATATCGTTCTGCTTTTAAAAAATAGAGATTTTCCCAACAGGGGGTGTTTTTATCAAGAGAATCAAGGAATTCAATAGCTGTATCAAATTCTACATCATAAATCAAAGCACTTTGAAAATAATTATAAAAATCTGAATCTAATTTATATACTTTATTATAAAGTTCATTGGCTTTATCATATTCTTTCATTTCTAATAGATACTCTTCTATATCACCAATGTAGGTAGTTGTAGATAAATTTTTCAAAACATCTTCAAAAAGATTCAAAGCATTTTCTTCTTTTTTTAATTTCATAAAAGATATAAATTTGTAAATATAAGGTTCTGATTGGGTAATATCTAATTTAGTGATTTCATCAGCTAATTTTATAACTCTTTTAAAATTACCATTATTTAATTGCTTTTCCATTTTTTTTAAAAGTTTTTCTTTGCTTCTTTTTGACATATTAATCTATATAGTTGTTTTTATTTGATAAAAGGTTTTAATAAATTTGAAAAGAATATAATTTCATATATTCTTATACATTATATATCAAAACCACCCATTGTTGCAGAGTTATATTCTTCAAGGGCTTTTTCAGCTTCTTCTTTTCTTCCAAGTTGGTCTAGAATATTGTACTTTAAACCTAAAGCAACAGTATAATATCGTTTATCTACTTCTCCTTCTAATGCTTGGTTAAGATAATCTAATGCTTCATTTAAATCTTTATTTTCTATGCACATGAAGTTTGCTCGACTAAAAAGAGCATAACCGAATCCAGGCTTTCTTTCTAAAACTTCATCAACTATGCTAATAGCTTTATCATAATCTCCTTTTTTTAGATAATATCCTCCTTTATCTACTAAAGCCCAATTAGGGCGAATATTATTTTTAATCCTATATTCAAGTATTTCTTTAAGTTCTTCATCTCTGTCTAAAGCACTTAAGCAAAATGTTTTCTTGGAATAAGCATTTTCATGATTAGGGAAATCTTTTAATATTTCATCACAAACATCAATAGTTTCTTCATACTCTTCTGCTGCTGAAAGTATCACGGCTTTTAAAAAGTAAAGATCTTCCCAACGTGGAGTATTCTTATCTAGATGATTTAGAAATTCAATAGCTGTATCAAATTCTATATAGTTAATTAAAGCAGTTTCTAAATAACCATAAAAATCAGAATCTAATTCATATACTTTATTATAAAGTGCATTGGCTTTATCATATTCTTTCATGTATAATAGATAGTCTTCCACATCACCAATGTCTTTAATTGTAGATAAATTATCTAAAATATCCTCAAAAAGATTTGATGCTTCTGTTTCTTTTTCTAATTTCATAAGAGATATAAATTTACAAATATAAGCCTCAGATTGTGCGGGATCTAATTTAATGATTTCATTAGCTAATTTTATAACTCTTTTAAAGTTACTATTGTCCATTTCTTTATCCATTTTTTTTAAAAGTTTTTCTTTGCTTCTTTTTGACATATTAATCAGCACATTGTTTATTTTTAATTATATTATTATATATTTTCTTTTTATTTTTTTTAAAATTATTATATACTTTTTTCATTTTTTTAAAAAATTATTATAAAATTTTTTAATATTATTCAATAATTATTAATTTTTTTCATGAATACGACCATCTAAGAAATTACCTTTACTAATATAGGAATGTGTGAGAGAATGAACTTCTTTTTTAAGTATATTCAAGTTTTTCTTATTTGTATCCTTTAAACCTTCTAAATAAAGAGATATAATTTTTGAGTTATAGTCTTTATTTGAAAACCTACAATCTAAAATAATAGAATCAAGTCCAAGGCTTTTTATTCTTCCTAGTTCCTCAATTAAACACAAACAGTCTTTGTTTCTAAAATGGCTTTTTTTATTAAAATCAAATAAAACTTTATATTTGAATTTTTTTCTTTTTTTATCTTCTAATATTACATAATCTGAAGCTTCATCAATAATAAGATCTTTACCATTTGTTAGGTTAGAAAAATCATCTTTACTTGTCATAACTTCTAAGTTACCATGAACAATAAGTTCAAGATTAAGCTTATTATTAACATTAATAATATCACTATTAATAGCACTATTAGCATCAATAATATCACTATTAATAGCACTATTAACATCACTAACATCACTATTAACATCACTTTCTAGTTTCGATTTTAATTCATTAATTTCATCATATGATAATTCTGAGGATAATATTAAACTATTAAACCCACATTCATTTAAATTTTCACAAGCAAAACTATTCCATATATTTAAATCATGATTCCCATAAATATTTGCATTGAATAAATCACAAATTCCTGGGGTATCACTCATAATTCCTATATCAAATTCTTTAGTTTTTAAATCTCCATGTATTTTTGTACATTTATTAATTTCATCTTCTGATATAAAAGATGGTAAAACCCAAACAAGTTCTTTTTCTTCTGATTTAATATATGCATCAATTAAAACATCTTTAATATTTTTAAAGTAATCATTAGAGTTTGTGTAAAGGTAAGATGGATCAAAGTAAATCTTTTTTATAGGATAACTTGAAGCAATTTCAATAAGATTTAAATTATCAACAAATACAGAAACACCTAATTCATTATTATCACTATTAGTTTCTTTTATTTTTTTAGCACTATATTTTTTAGTAAAATTAGCTAAATTTTTCTTTGTTTCTTTTATTTGATTTTTATAAGGTTTATAATAATTTAATAAATGATTACTAGCTTTATCTAATATTTCTCGTCTAATTTCATTTAATTTAGAAGCTGGAATAAAAAGATCATCTGAAAAATTATTTATTTTAATATTATCAATATAAAATGGAGTGTTGCCTGTTTTAGATAATTGTTTTTCTATTTCTTCTAATCCAATAGGTCTATTAATTGCTTTTTCAAAACTTCCACGTGATTTATAGCTGAATTCTATTTTATGATTATTATTTAAATAAAATTTAGCTATCAAATTTATATGTAAATCACCATCTAAAGAAATATCTAATGTGATAGGTATTTTTGATTGAACATGTTCTGCTTTATGTTTTTTAAGTTCTTTATTAATAGAATGTGAATAGCTAATAAATACTTTATCTCCAACTCTAACATTTCTTGTTGTATTAAAAATAATATAATCATTAGTTTGCTTGATAATATCATCAATATATATTCCTTTAATCCTTTCACCAATTTTAAAAGCTATTCCATCACCTATTTGAATGTCAACAGGATTTTCTTTAGGTATTTTGATTTTTTTAATAGTTTTAACAGTTTCTTCAACTAAATCATTTTTATTTCCAGTATTTTTATATTTAACATTTTTATATTTAGTATTTTTATATTTAGAACTTTTATTTTCAGTATTTTTATATTTAACATTTTTATATTTAGTAGTTTCGTATTTACTATTTTTATATTTAGTATTTTTAACTTTTTTATTAGCTTTATAACTTACAGTACCTATTTCTTCAAGTTCTGAAATCTTCCCAATGTAGAATCCTACATGACCTGAGCTTTCACGTCCCATAACTTCTCCAGGACTTTGATTTAGAAGATATCCTTTGGTAAACTTTCTATTAAATACAAAATTCAAATCATCTTTGTAGTTACCTTCTTTTTTGTCAATGATATTTCTATAGCTATTTACAATAGTACCAACATAGCTATCTGATTTCATCCGCCCTTCTATCTTAACAGAATCCACACCTGAGGCAATAACTTTATCTAAGTCATCAGAGATATTTAAATCATGCGTAGATAGTAAGTATCCATTATCAATATTATGTCCTTTGTATTTTAAGTTATATTCTCTTCTACATGGTTGAGTACATGCACCTCTATTACCACTTCTTCCATTATTGAATGAAGAGATATAACAGTTTCCTGAGATGGAATAACAAAGTGCTCCATGTGAGAAGACTTCTAATTCCATATCAATATTATTTTCTTTTAATTTTGAATGTATATCCTCTATTTCATCTACATTTATCTCACGAGGAAATATAACTCTAGAAACCCCTTTTTCAGATGCCCAAATTATACTATAATAATTATTTAATGCCATTTGAGTAGATGCATGGATTTTCATACTTGGAAAAAGAGAGTTAATTAATTTTAAAGCTCCAAAATCTTGTACTATAACTGCATCAACACCAATTTTGTAGAGTTTAAATATATATTTTAGAAAATCTATTATTTCAAAATTGTTTATTAGAGTATTTACAGTAACAAAAACTTTAATGTTATTTAAATGAGCATATTCTACACTTTTTTTAATTTCTTCTATTGTAAAATTTTCAGCATATGCTCTAGCTCCAAAATTCTGCCCAGCTAAATAAATAGCATCTGCACCACGATTAACAGCTATTTTAAAAATATCATAGGATCCTGCAGGAGCTAATAATTCTAAAACCATATCTTAAACCTCATTGTTAGATATATTGATAATATAAATATATTGATTATATAAAATAAATCATTTATTATTTTTATTAATTTTTTTTATTTTCATTATTTTAATCTATAATTTATATATGATTAATTAGTAGTATAATATATATTGATTGATTCATTAAGGAATACTCATGATTGTAGAAGAACTTTCTAAATTTATTGTAGATTTAAATTACAATGACATTCCTGAAATAGCTATTGATAAAGCTAAATTATGTTTTATTGACTTTTTAGGAGTTACTAATAGAGGATTTCATGAAGAAAGTACTCAAATAGCTATAAAATCTATTAATCAGCTTTATGGTTTAGACATAGTGTCTGAAAATAAAAGATTATTTGAAGGTAAAAAATCATTTGAAGGTAAAAAATCATTTATTATTGGAAATGGTTATTCAAGTATAGCTAATGGGGGGTTTATTAATGGAATTTCGGCTCATGCTCTTGATTTAGATGATGGGCATCGTTTTGCTCAATTACATCCTGGTTGTGTTGTTTTTCCATCTGCAGTAGCTATAGCTGAAGCCAATAACATTGATGGAAAAAAGTTCATTGAAGCAGTTATTTGTGGATATGAAGTAGCTATTGTCCTTGGAACTTTAGCTAATCCTTATCACAGAAATCAAGGTTTTCATAGTACTGGAACTATTGGAACTTTTGCAGCGGGTGCAGTTGTATCTAAACTCCTAGAACTTGATTTGGATGAAACAGTTAATACATTAGGTCTTTGTGGAACTCAATCTTCAGGTCTTCTTGAAGTAGATCATCAGGGAACTATGGGAAAACAACTTCATGCTGGAAAAGCTGTTTATAATGGTATTTTATCAGGATATTTAGCTAAAAATGGATTTAAAGGTCCAGAATCTATTGTTGATGGTGATGAAGGTTTTTTAAAAGCTATGTCTATTGATTTTTTTAAAGATTTAAATGAAAATAAAAACTTTAAAGATTTAAATGAAAAGGGAATTGATTTTATAGATTATTTATCTTCTTATTTAGAAGAATCTATTGGAAAATTTCATATTAATGAAGTTTATTTTAAAAAGTATCCATTTTGTAGACATATACATTCTTCAATCGATGCTACATTAAATATAAATAGTAAATTTGATTTTGATATAGAGGATATTGAAAGAATTATTGTTAAAACTTATAAAATAGCTACTGAACATAATAATTTTAATCCAAAAAATAATGAAGAAATTAAACAAAGTTTACCTTATGCTGTAGCTGTGGCAATCGTTGAAAATAGTTTAAATTTAGATTTATTTGAAAATAACAATAATAATATTAATAATACTAATAACAATCTTAATTATATAATCAATAAGGATAATAATAAAGATAATAATAATTTTAACAATAATTGTAGTAGTAAATATAATAATAATTATAATAATGAGGATAATAATAATTTTAAAAACAAATATAATAATAAATATAATGATATTAATTTTAAAAATGTTTTAATGAAAGATATTTTAGATAAAATAGTTATTGAAGAAAATGAAGAGTTTACTAAATTGACTCCAAAGTATCGTCCTTCAAAAGTTATTATAAAAACTAATAATGGAATTTATGAAGATTTTGTTAAACTTCCATTAGGTGAAAGTGAAAATCCTCTTTCAAAGAAGGATATTTTGGAAAAATTTAAAAATATTAATCTTAATAGCTTTGATTTAGAAAAATTAGCTTATATTGATAGTTGTATTGATAATATAGAAGATTATAATATCTCTGAGGTTATGAAAAATTTTCATAATATTTGAAAAATGATAAAACAATCAGATAGATAGTTTTAATCATACAATCAGTCAGAGAAGTTCAATCATACAATCAGATAGATAGTTTTAATCATACAATCAGTCAGAGAAGTTCAATCATACAATCAGATAGATAGCTTTAATCATTCTTTTCTAAATACCATAAATAAGCATCTGGTTGGAATTTATAATCCCCTAATGAAGTATAAGAATCACTATAATAAGGATTATTACCACGTAAACTAATAATTCCCACACTTCCTGGAGAATAACTAAATCCATTATAGCCACCATAAGTAAGAGAAGTTCCAGAATATTTCATCCATTCATCTATCTCTTTTGGACCATAAACCATGTCTCCAGATATTTCACCCCAAACAGTTAGATTATCTCCTTGTTGTACTGTTTTGTTACTATTATAATAAAAATGAATTAAATTATTACGGTCTCCATCGATAGCTAACTTAAAACCTTTTAGGTCTGAAAATCCTGGCAGGGGATTATTTATAGCTTTAGTTACTTCTCCAGAATATTTAACACGAACTTTTGCAAAATTATAGGGATTTTTTTTAACTAATTCCTCATAAGTCACAATTTTGCTACTTTCTTTAAAATTTTTTTCAATTTCCTCAGGAGCTATGATTCTTATAATTTCAAGAGAACGGTCATTATCATGTATTTGGGGATTTTTAGATTCTGCAGTAATTGTTAATTTAGCCACTTTTAATCTTATAGATTGATTCTTACCAGCATCTTTAGCAGTGTAGTTTTTGTAAACATCTCCACCATTTTGTGGAATATTTTTAACTTTATATGAAAAAAAGCCATCCACTGGATTAACTGTTACATTTGAGATATTCAAAGTAGGACAATCTATAGTGACAATATCTCCATCAGTAGTTCCATTTATAACACATTCAGTATCATTTAAAGAAATACTAATTGGATTTTTATCCAAATTCAATTCTACAAATTGAGCCGAAGGTGTTTGATCTTGATTCACATTATATGAAGAAGATACAGAAGAATCAGAATCTGGTGAAACACAACCAGAAACAAATATCACACATATTATTACAAGAATTCCTAAAATATGTTTATTCATTTTGATAATCCTTTATTTTAATAATCCTTTATTTTGATAATCCTTAAAATTTATTTTAAATAGAATAATATATATTTGTTTATAGTTAAAAAATTTTTTATATTATTCAGTTTGGTATGGCCAAGCTTCAATACCTCCATCTAGGGAAGACACATCAGTATAACCTAAATCAACTAATATTTCACATGCTTCTGCACTTCTTTTGCCAGATTTGCAATGTGCAATTATTTTAGTATCTTTATTTTTTATTTTATCACTTATATTTTCTTTTACAGTGTCTAAAGGTATTAAAATAGATCCTACTATATGTTTTTCATCATATTCATCTTGATTTCTAACATCTATCAAGATTGTTCCACTATTTTTTTCTAATTCAACTTTTGCATCTTCAGGACTTATTATTTTAAACTTAATATTAACACCCCATGTATTTAATTATTAATGTTTAATTTTAATAATTATTATATTTTTTGATAAAAAAATTATTATAATAAAATTAATAAAAAGTTAAATAGGTATTTAAAAGTGTATATTTTTTAAGAGTATATATAATTATAATATTTTATAGAATATAATTATAAATTTAATATAATATAATTATAATATTTTAATATAATACAATATTCTATAGAATATAATTATAATATAACCTATAGAATATAATTATAATATAATAAAAACCAATATTTATTAATTAATAAAGCTATAGATTAATATGAATATTTTATAAATTAATTAGGGGCATTTTATAAATTAATTACATGTATTTTATAAATTAATTATGAGTATTTTATAGATTAATTAGGGGCATTTAAATGATTGAAATTCCAGAAAGCAATACAATTACAAATCAGCTAAATGAAGTAATAAAAGGGAAAAAGGTAGTTGGTGTTGTTACAAATAATTCTCCTCACAAATTCGCCTTTTTTTATGGAGACAATAAAAAATATTCTGACATATTAAAGGGCAAGACTATCACTAATGTTAATGCTTATGGAGGGCAAATTGAAATATTAGCTAATGAAAATTCTTTTAGTGATGAAAATAATGAGGGTGATTTTAGTGATGAAAAT
>WRCI01000051.1 GCA_009784145.1 Methanobrevibacter sp. | reverse complement strand
TGATTTATTGTATTTAGGTAGTTAGGTTTAATATTTAGTTCGTATTGATTTATTGTATTTAGGTAGTTAGGTTTAATATTTAGTTCATTTGCGATTCAATTGTGTTTATTTAGTTTTTTAATTATATTATAATTAATCAGTGCTTTAATAATGATTAATTAATTATATTTATAGGGAGTTGATTTTATGAAAGATATTTTTGAAGTTATAAGCAATCGTAGAAGTGTAAGATCTTATAAAAAAGAACAACTAAAAGATGAAGAAATTGAAAAAATATTAGAATCAGGGATTATGGCTCCTACTGCAAAAGGAGAACAGCCTTGGCATTTCACAATTGTTCAAAATAAAGAGTTTCTTAGTGAGATTAATGAAGTTGCTTTAAAGAATATGGCTAATTCTGGAGATGAATTTTTAGAAACTATAGCTAAAAGCGGAAGAAACATTCTTCACAATGCTCCAACAGTCCTTATTGTTTCAGGCAAAGAAGATTCAGATTACAGTTTAACAGATTGTAGTGCAGCTATTGAAAATATACTCCTTGCAGCAGAAGGTCTTGATATAGGATCTTGTTGGCTTGGTTTGATTAAAGCATATTTCAATGATCCAAATGCAAAGACTAAATTAGCTATTCCTTCTAATTATATTCCTTTATATGGAGTTACATTAGGTTATAAAAATGAAGGAAATCAAGGAAATCCTAATAGAAATAAAGATGTTATAAATTGGATTAAATAATTTAAATGAATATTTGATTGTTTTTAATTATATTTCATTATTTTAACTAATTAATTATAATCATATATTAAATATATTTCATTATTTGGAAAAATACATCTGTAGAAGGATGTATTTCAATAAATTCATCAAAATTTTCTATATTTTCTCCAATTCTCATTAAATAAGATAAATAAGCTATATCACTTACTGATGAAGGCGAAACTGCTGTTATGGATTCTAATAAATCATTTTCAGTATTAAATGAACTTTTTGTAATTCCAGTATCTCCTGTTAAAACTCTCCACCATCCTCCGGGACCAGCTGAACCAGGTAATATTATATCTTCAGTTTTTTGCGAATTGTTTTCAAAATCATTATTTTTTAAATCATTATTTTTTAAATCATTATTTTTTGCAAAGCTAACATTCATATCTAATGCAATTGTTTGTGGAATGGCTTTGTATTCTATCTTATTCGAATACCCTGCCATATTTCTACTAGCTAAAATTCCTTCCATTCTAGCTACAGGAGTTAAAGTTATTCCACCAGTAACATCTCCAGCAGCATAAACATTTTTTTTAGAAGTTTGCATCATTTCGTTAACTTTAATAGCTCCTTTTTTGTCAAAATCATCATCTTTTAAGATAGTTCTAGCTATTTCAGAATTTGGAACTCTTCCAGTAGCTATAAATGTTTTTCCTTCAAATTCTTTTATTTCACTATCTTTAAATTCTTCGGTTTTGTTTTTGAGTTCTTTTTTATTTTTATCTTTAAATTCTTTTTTATTTTTATTTTCAAATTTTTTTTTATTCTTATTTTCAAATTCTTGTTTGTTTTTATCTTCAGCTATAATTTTTTTCTTTTTAATTTCAAGTAAATCCATGTTTTCATAAACTTTTACATTTTTAAATAGTTTTTCTATAACATATTCTCTAATTTCAACATCTAATTCTTTTAAAAATCCAGATCTAGCTATTATGTTTACTTTTGATCCTAAAGAGGAAAATATATTAGAAATTTCAGCAGCTATAATTCCTCCACCTATAATATTTAGTTTTTCAGGAACTTCTTTGATTTTAAGAAGGTCTTGATTTGTTAATCCATATTCTTTTCCAGGAATATTGGGAATAAATGGTCTTCCACCAGTAGCTATAAGTAAGTTTTCCCATTGCCAAGTTTCACCATTAACTGTAAGTTCATTTTCTCCAAGTTTAGCTTCTCCATATATGATTTCATTGTTGTGGGCAGTATTTTCCTTATGATTTATTTCATGAATAATTTCCTGTGTTTTTTTAATTTTATTTACAATCTCTTCATATGAAATGTCAATATTTCCCTTTAAAAGACCTAAGCGTTCATATTGCTTTTTGGCATTTAAAAATTTAGCTATATCGTTTAATGCACAGACAACCATACAACCTTCATTTAAACAAGTTCCACCAAGGTCATTTTTCTCTATTAATAGAGCTTCTTCTCCTAGTCTTCCAAATTCAAGTCCTGCTAATCTTCCCGCAGGACCAGCTCCAATTATCACGTTTTTCATAAGTTTCAATCCTTTTTATTTTTATTCATATTAAGATTAATTTTTTAAAATTAATTAGCTTATTGAATTAAATTTATTTTTTATTAAATTTTATTAAATTTTATTAAATCAAAATTAATTTTTTAAAATCAAATTATAGTTAAATTTTATTAAATTAAAATATTTTTTTTATTAAATTAAATCATATAATTAATAAATTGCATAATTTTATATAATTTAAAATATAATATCTTATTAGTATGTAAAATTAACATGAATTTAAATAACTATTCATGAAAATATTAAATAAATATTTAAGAATTATTTAATATAAATTGGATTTATATATGTTAATTTTTATTTATAATAGTTATTAATATCTATTTTTATAATAATTAAATTATAAATTTGATTAATGATTATTTATTTAAATTGATTAAAAATTATTAATTAAAAAAATTATAATATTATAAATTTCATTGTGATTTTTTAATTAAATCAATTAAGCTATTAAAATTCTTGATTAAAAGTTATTAAATTATTTTTATTAAAGGAGAGATGAATAATGTGTATTGCAGCACCCGCCCAAATTGTTGAAATCAGAGAAGAAGAAAAGATAGGATTTGTTGATTTTGGTGGTGTTAGACAACAAGTAAAATTAGATCTTGTTGATGAAATTGAAGAAGGAAAGTATGTTCTGGTTCATGCAGGTTATGCTATTGAAGTATTAGATGATCAAGCAGCTAAAGAATCTTTAGAGGCATGGGATGAACTTTTGGACATTCTTGATGAAGAAGATAAAGAACTTCAAGCATTAGCTGATAAGTAAGTCTCTTTTATCTTATTATTTTTCTTATTTATATTATTTATATTATTTTTATTTTTTTATATTTTTATTTCTTATATTTATAATAACAAATTATTATAAACCTATAAACTACTTTAATAAAATTTTATTCAATGGAAATATCATGAAAGTTATTTGTTCAAGTGAAGAATCTCTGTATCGCCCTGAAGCTCACAGATGGAGGGAAAGGATGAAATGGATGAAACCATCTGGAGAAGTTGTGGTTGTTCTTCCATGTAGTATGAAAAAACCTTATTCTAACTCCCAATCTCATCAAAAATTTCGTCGAGTTACTAAAGGATATCAAGAAGTGATAGTTACCTCTCCTTTTGGAATTTGTCCTCGTGAAATGGAAAATACATTTCCAATTCAATCTTATGATGTGAGTGTATCTGGAAATTGGAGTTTTGAAGAGAAAAAGTTAGCTGGAGAACTTCTTCGAGATTATGTTTCTGATAAGGCAGTTGTAGCTAATGTTTCTGGAGGATACGAAGAAGTTTGTCGAGAATATCTTGATGACTGTGTCTATACTGCTGTTGATGGAAGACCTAGTTCTAATGATTCTCTTTATAATCTTAGAATGGAATTAAAAAAATATGAAAGAATAAAAGGTCGTAAAAGAGTTTTAAATGAACTTCGTGGAGTAGCTACTTATCAGTTTGGTCCAGAAGGAAAAAAGTTTATTTCTGATGATACTATAGCTAAAGGAATGTATCATAGAAGAATATTTACTAAAAGTAAACAAATAGCTCTTCTTAATAGAGATACTGGACTTTATTCTCTTAGACTTTCTGGTGGGGAAGTATTAGCTAATTTAGGCATTAATATTATTGAAATTGATTTTGATTTAAAAACAAACACTCTTTTTGCACCAGGGGTTGTTAAAGCCGATGAATCCATTATTCCAAAGGACGAAGTTGTTATTTTAAGAAATGATGAAGTTATAGCTGTTGGAAAAGCTATTTTAACAGGGAAAGAAATGGAAGAATCTAATAATGGTGTTGCAGTTCGTATAAAAGATAGAAAAAAGTAGGGTTAGATATAAATTAGTTTTAGGAATAAAGTAGTTTTAGATAAAAAAAAACTTTTGATATAAAATAGTTTTAAGTATAAATTAGTTTTAGGTATAAATTAGTTTTAGGTATAAATTAGTTTTAGGTATAAAGTAGTGTTTAAATAGTTTATATCTTATAGATTATATTATTAAATCAAAATTTTCTTGAAATTAGTATGTTTTCAATTTTTCATATTTTATTATAATTTAAATATTTTTTATTTATAATTTACTTTTTTTATTTTTATGTTATGATTTTTACTTTCAATATATTCATAATCCAATCTATTATTAATATTTTCAATAGACTTATATATTTTACATAATATGTAGAATTAAATAGCTATCTTTAAATATAACTAAAACAAATCTTTATATTATTATTTTTGTAAGTGCAAAAATAATTAAAAATTATTATAATTAATTTGAATTTAAATTAAAAATAATTAGAATTATTAAATTTAATAATTATTTATTAGCTCGTATAATGAGTTTATACAATTTAAAAAAGAGAGGAATATTATGTCAGATGAATTATATGATAAAGTGAGAGCAGCTGTTTCTAATGTCAACGATCCACACATGGGTGTAAGTATTGTGGAAATGGGGATTGTACAAGATATAAAAATTGATGGCACAACAGTCAAGGTTGTTATTAAACCAACAAACCCAGGTTGTATGAGTGTAGCTCGTATGGCTGCTGATGCAAAAGCACATGCTTTATCTGTTGATGGAATTGAGGATGTCAAAATTTCTGTTGAAGGTCATGCAATGGCAGACTCAATAAATGAAATGATTAATAAGAATCCATCTGGAAAATAACTAAGTTTTAATAATCTTAAAAATTCTAATAACTTTGATTTAGTTTAAAGTTATATGATTTTTGTTATTAGTTTAAAGCTATGTAATTTTGTCATTAGTTTAAATTATGTAATTTGTGTTATAAATATTTCAATCTAATTCCAACTAAAATAGATTTGAGTATTTTTTATAACTTTCAACTTTGAATACATTATAGCTTAAAATCGAAAATATTATATATAATAAAATTTAGATATTAATTTTGCTTTAATTTTTATCTATTTTGTATAATAAATTATTATATAAAAATTATTATATAAAAATTATTATATAATTATTTACAATGAATTTTTTAATAAGTTATTAGTTGATAAATTATTTAATAAATTATCATTGAACTGATTTTTATATAGGTAAAAACGATTGAAGATAATTAACTTTATTTTAATATAAAAAATAGAGGCCAGTGGCTCAGCTTGGTTAGAGCGCACGGCTGATAACCGTGAGGTCCTGGGTTCGAATCCCAGCTGGCCTATTTTTTACTTTTAATACATTTTTAAATTTTATTTTTTGACATAAGGTTATTGTATATAATTTTTAGATATAAGGTTATAGTATATAATTCTTAGATATAAATTTATAATATATAATTTTTTGATATAGTTTTTATAATTTTTTATAAATATTAATTAAATATTTTATATAATAAATTAAATATAATATAAAAATAAATTATAATTAAAGATATTATAATTAAAAATATTATAAATAATCAAATTTTTATATAATAAACTTTTTAGATATACTTTTTATAAATTATCTTTTTGTTTTAAATTAGGATAGATAGCTATGTGGGGAATATTAAAATATAAATTTGATAAATTTCCTGCACGATTGAAAGTTGCAAGGAAAATGGTGGAATTAGGTCTTCGAATAGGTGAAGATCAGAAAATTTACTGTGGAAATCTAAGGATAAACGATGTTTCATTAGCTAAAGCAGCAAATGTAGATAGAAAAGCTATTAAACACACTGTCAATTTTATTGTATCTGACAGCGAACTTTTAAAAATATTTCAAAATATTCTTCCAGCAGGAACTCTTCTAAAAAACATAGCTAAAAATCTTGGACTTGGTGTTATAGAAATTGAAGTTGGAGATGAAAACAGTGGAATACTTGCAACTGCAAGTAAATTAATATCACAAGAAAGAATAAGTATAAGACAAGCATATGCTACAGACATTCAACTTGAAGAAACTCCAACATTAATTATAATTACTGAAGAAAATGTACCTGGAGAGCTTATAAAAGAATTTTTAAAAATAAAAGGAGTTTTAAGAGTTTCTATATACTAATGAATTAGTTATAAATTCCTTTCTAAAGTGTTATAAATTATTTTTCAAAATTAGTTATAAATTATTATTTAAATTAGTTATAAATTATTATTTAAATTAGTTATAAATTATTATTTAAATTAGTTATAAATTATTATTTAAATTAGCTATAAATTATTATTTAAATTAGCTATAACTTATTATTTTAAAATTAATTAGATATTATTATTCAAAATTAGTTACAAGTTCGTTATGTGTATTTTTTAATCTAAATATTGCTTTTTCAAGATTATTTAAATTATTTTTTTTCCATTTTTTAGCTACAAAATCAATATCTACTTCTTCACTACCATTGATAAGATTATCAGCATGTGAAATTATTTTTTCTTCAATAGTAATAGGAATATAATTTTTTGCTGGAAGTCCAAGTTTAATTGCTTCTTCTTTAGAAATACCTGAACCAATATGTTTTTCAATGATATTAGCTATTTTTTTAGAAAAACCATGTTCAATAGCTAATCTTGCACCTATTATCCCATGTTCTATTCCATTTGTTTTTGATCTACCAATATCATGAAGTAATGCTGCCTCTTCAATTAATTTTTCATCAACATCAAAATTTTTAGATATTTCTTTAGCTTTTTTGCAAACAGCAATGGAATGAGCAATGACCCAATTTGCACATCCTTCTTCTTTCAATAGGTTTAATATCATAAAAATCTAAAAAATATGGAAAATTGTCAATATTTAAAATGAAATATAGCTTGTTATATAAAATAAGATATTATAAGGTAAGTTTTTGTATTATATATCCAATGTATATGCTTTAAATTGATATTTGATGCTATAAATGATGATGTATGTTTATAAAGGCAGTGTATATGTTTTAAATTAATGTCTGGTGTTATAAATGACAGTATATATCTTATAAAACAGTTTTTATAAAAATAATATTATATATATATATATATATATCCAATTTATAATTAATATATCTGTAGTCAAGTTATAAAAAGAATTTTTGTTTGAATCCAGACACATTTAAATGAGTTTTTGATATATTATATTTTATTCATAATTTAAGGCATTAGAGAGAATCATGAGCTCTTTGATAACTTTCGATGTCTTCCCTTATTTTATCAATTATTGGTTGGTTGTCTTCAGCTATCAGCCTACCACCACATCTTGGACAGGTAAACCCTACTTCTGACGACTTATCGAAAGTATGTCTTGAGTAACCTTTAGGACAATCTTGACACTCAAAAAACATATTATTTTCTTCAATTTCTAATTGCTGTTCTAAGCTAGATATCATACCTGCAGCTTTACCTTTAATTTGATCATTTATTCCATCCTTGTCGAACTTCCAAGAGTAAGTATACCACTGTGTTTCAGGGTCTTTGCTTCTTTTGTAACTTGCAAGTCCTGAATCATAAAGACGATATAATATTTTTCTCACTACATTTAATTTAATATCAGTCTCTTCAGCTATATCTTCATCGGTATTGGTTCCATCAATAAGACTTTTGACTATAGGGATGTTTTCTTCTTCTTTAACAACGGAACTCACTAATTTATGAACTAATGGATCATTTAACATTTAATTACCTTCTCATTTAATACATCACGATTGTTTTGAAACCATTTTCATGTTTCCTTTAAAAATAATATAGTATAAATTAATAATAATTTTAGCCTTAATAATAATTTAATCTTAATAATTTAGTCTTGTTTAAAAGGATTTAAGATAATATTTTAAAAAGAAATAGGTTTTTCAACACTACTTTATCTTATCTGTTTAATATTATATATTTCATATAATATAAAATTTGTCATTGTAATACATTATTTTATTTTTCTAATACTAATCCAATAAGCTAAAAATTTTTATATTTTATAGTAAACTATAATTATGTTATTTTTAGTATATATTCTTTTCTATTAAATCAGATTTATAGCATTTTTTGTTTTGTAGTATAATATTAATTCAAATTTTATTTAAATTCATTAGTATCTTATTTTATAAAAGTTAGCTAAGTATTAATTCAGTTAATTCTTCTTATAATAACTGCAGGAGTATGAATTATCGAATCGAGAGTTTCAACACTAACTTCATCGATATTTTGACCTAAAACATCAGTAACACTGTGAATTGTTTCCATATTTGTAGCTAAACTTTTTTGATAATCTTCAGCTATATTAGCTAATTCAATTCCCTTTTCAACATTAATTTTGGAAGAGCTAGCTAAAGGGGTTGATCCCATATTTTTGAATAATTGACCTAAAACATATCCAAACACTCCATTATCAGAGTCAATTCCTTCAATAGCTATTGGTAAACTTGTAAAATATTTATTTCCTCTTTTATAAGTAGCATCGGTATCAATAATCAATACATTTGATGAAATATTTCCTCTCTCTTTTATCTTTTTAGCTATATCTTTAGCTACTTTTTCAGGATTTTTAGGGAGGAGTGAGACAAAAGTTCCTGGAGCATTACTTAAATCAATTCCTGCTTCAGAAGCTGGTTTAAGAGCATGTTTCCACCCATAAAGTTGTAAAATCAGCTCTTTATGCCTTTTTGCTTCTGGAGGAAGTTTTTTCAAATTTTTAATAGTTCTTTTTTTTATTCTAAAAATAGGACCTAAAATATATCCCCAAATATATTTACTCCATATAATAGCTAAAAATTTAGCTGATAGTCCTGGATTATAGTCCATTTCATCCACTAACCGTCCTTGTGAAATAGCTACTGGTGTTTCAGCTATTAATAAATAGTCTCCATCTTCTAAAATTTCCATTGAAGGCTTTATTATCTTATCAAGACTTTCATCTACTTTAATGTAACCAGTTTCAATTGGAATAACTTGATAGTTTTTATTTTCAATATATTTGTATTCAATTCCTTTGGAATTTTTAGCTATTTTATAATTTATTGGAGAGGATGAATTTAGTGTATAGGATGATTTCATAAGTTAATCTCAGTATATAATCTCAAATTATTTTTCTATAGAAATAATATTTTTTATAGAAACATATTTAGTTATAGAATCATTTTTTTATAGAATATATTTTCTATAGAAATAATATTTTTTATAGAAACAAGTTATCTCAAACTTTTCTTAGTATTTAATTTAGGCTTTTTTTTAGTATTTAATTTAGATTTTTCCCAAGGTATCTCCTCTTAAACCTCTTCGGATTGTTTCAAGGGATGTTATATCATTTGAAGAGATATTTCCTAAGTTAACATCAGAACCAAATTTTAAAACAAAGTAAACTTGCTGATCTTTATTAGGAGCTTCCCAAATTATATCTTCCTTTTGGATATGTTTTGTGATACAATCTACTTCTTTTTCTTTAGCTATTCCCTCATCATCAAAGATTCCTATATTTTTTCCACCTTCTCTTGCTTCAATGATTACTTTATTTGATCCTGCTTTTAGTTCTGCCTTTATTAATTCAATTCTTTTGTTTAAATCAATTTTTGCATCAGCTATTGGATTTTTTTTTCCAACTTCAGATAGAACATAAAATCC
>WRCI01000050.1 GCA_009784145.1 Methanobrevibacter sp. | reverse complement strand
TTTATATTATAAAATATTTTATAATGAATTTATTAAGAATTATATTAAAATAATGAATTTATTAAGAATTATATTATAAAATTATATTAAAATAATGTATATATTAAGAATTATATTAAAAATTATAAAATAATATTTATATAAAATTTACATTAAAATTTATAAAAATTAAAAATATATTAAAATAATTATAATTAGATTAATTTTATATTAAAAAATTAATTATATTAAAATAATTAATTATATATAAAATAATAATTTTTTACAATATTTAGGTGAAATAATGTCACAGTATAATCAACCAATTTTTATATTACCTGAGGACACACAACGTTTCCTTGGTAGAGATGCTCAAAGAATGAATATAATGGCTGGAAAAATTTTAGCTGAAACTGTAAGAACTACACTTGGTCCAAAAGGAATGGACAAAATGCTTGTTGATAGTATGGGTGATGTAGTTATTACTAACGATGGTGTGACCATCCTTCGTGAAATGGATATAGCTCATCCTGCAGCTAAAATGTTAGTGGAAATAGCTAAAAATCAAGAAGATGTTGTTGGAGATGGAACTACAACTGCAGTTATTATAGCTGGAGAACTTCTTAAAAAAGCTGAAGAATTATTAGATGATGGTATTCATGCAACTACTATTGTAAGAGGATACAGACAAGCTGTAGCTAAAGTTCATGAAATTTTAAATGATATTTCTATAGATGCAAAAGATGAAGATACCCTCATAAAAGTAGCTATGACTGCTATGACTGGTAAAGGTTCAGAAAAAGCAAAAGAACCATTAGCTAGACTAATTGTTGATGCTGTTTTAAAAGTAGAAGAAGAAGGAAAAGTTGACAAGAAAAACATTAATATTCAAAGAGTTTCTGGTGCTAGTGTAGATGAATCTGAAATTGTTGATGGTGTTCTTGTTGATAAAGGTAAAGCAGATCATAATATGCCTAAAGAAATAAAAAATGCTAAAATTGCTTTGTTAAAATATCCTATAGAAGTTAAAGATTTAGAAACTGATGCTAAAATTAACCTTACAAATCCTGCACAAATGCAAGCTTTCCTTGATAATGAAGAACAAATGGTTAGAGAGATGATTGATAAAATCATCGATTCTGGAGCTAATGTTTTATTCTGTCAAAAAGGAATTGATGATATGGCTTTGCATTACTTATCTCGTGCTGGAATACTTGCTGTTAAAAGAACTAAAAAGTCAGATATGTTACGTCTTGAAAAAGCTACTGGTGCTAAAACTATTACTAACATAGATGATTTAAGTGCTGATGATTTAGGTGAAGCTGGAATAGTATATGAAAAGAAAGTCTTTGATCAAATGATGATTTTCGCTGAAGAGCTTAAAGATCCTAAAGCTGTTTCAATTATTTTAAGAGGTAGTACAAGACATGTAACTTCAGAAATTGAAAGGGCTTTAGAAGATGCACTAGGAGTTGTATCAGCTACTCTTGAAGATGGAAAAGTAGTTATTGGTGGAGGAGCTCCTGAAATTGAGATGGCTCGCCGACTTAAAGAATATGCAGAAACTATTAGTGGAAGAGAACAATTATCTGTCAATGCTTTTGCTGAAGCATTAGAAATAGTTCCAAATACTTTAGCTGAAAATGCAGGACTTGATTCAATTGATATGCTTGTAGATTTAAGAGCAGCTCATGAAAAATCTGTTTATATGGGCTTAGATGTCTTTAAAGGAAAAGTCACTGATATGAAAAAAGAAGGTGTAGTTGAACCTCAAAGAGTTAAAAAACAAGCTATTCAATTTGCTTCTGAAGCTACTGAAATGATTTTAAGAATAGATGATCTTATAGCTGCAAGAGGTGCTCTTGAAGCTGTTGATCCTGATGATAGTTTTGATGATTCTGGAATGCCTCCAATGGGTGGTATGGGTGGTATGGGTGGAATGCCCCCAATGATGTAATTAATTAGCTATTTAATTAGTTACATTTTTTTAAATTATTTTAAATTATTTTATATTTTTTTAAATTATCTTTTTTAAATTATTTTCATTCTTTTTGTTTTGTTTTTTATTCTTTTGTTTTTGTTTTCATTTTTTAAATAATCTTTATTAGAATGGAAATGTTTAAATAAGTAAAGAAATATATTATTATATTCATATCTTTTGAAAACATGGTTTTGTATATATGTTTTATAGTTATATAATAATCATTTCTTAAGATATATATGAAAGCCCACTAAATTTATATTGATATAATTAAATTTATATAGATATAATTAAATTTATATTGATATAATTAAATTTATATAGATATAATTAAATTTATTTGGGGTGTATTATATGGATTATTTTATTATTAAATAAAATCTGTATTTTGCAAATTTTAAAATAACATGTGAGGTAATATTATTAGTGGTTTTTTTAAAACAAAATTTCCTAAAATTTTATTATTATTAATCTTAGTCATTTGTTTGACTTGTAGTTTCGCTTTTGCGGAAAATTCTAATTTTAATCAGAGTGATGATGTTGGAGATAATAAATCTAGTTCTACTCCTTCAATAACCAATTCTCAAGAATCTATTGTAAATAATACTACTGTTTCTTCTACTGGTCAGTCTAGTGTTTCTTCCAATACTCAATCTTCTGTTTCTTCTAGTTCTTCTAGTAAATCAGATACGGTTTCTTCAAGTGTTTCTTCTAGTTCTTCTAGTAAATCAAATACTATCTCTTCTAGTAGTTCTACATTTAAAGCAGCAGGACAACCTACTAAACTTAGTCAAGCTGCAATATTTAAAGCTTCAAGAAATGTTAAAAACTTTGTTCTTAGGAATAATAGATTACCTAACTTTGTGACTATCTCTGGTTATAAGTTTTCTATTCCTGAATATATGCACTTAGTTTCAAGAGCTATATCATTAAGAGACAAAAAATCTAAAAGTTTAGTTACTATTAAATGGAATATTAGAAATCCAAGTAAACCTTCTGGAGTTAATATAAGAAGAACTCTTTCAAAATCTAATTATTTAACTATATCTAAGAGAGTTTCTAACTTTATATCTAAAAACAATAGAGTTCCTAATTTTATCACTATTAAACAGGGTAGAATCCACTATCAAACTGTAGTTTATGGTCTTGCAAGAGTAGGGGACTTTATTCATGTTCAAAAACAAGTTCCAAAAACTCTCACACTAAATGTTCCTAAAAACCATAAATTAAACAAGTTTATGCCAAACTACAACAGATCTTCAGCTAGCTCTAATAGTGTTTCAACACCAAGTATAAGTTCTAAATATAAGATATCTGGTGATAAAAATGGTATTTGGCTTCATGGATGGGATTCACTTAAAATAGATAATGCTGAAATGGATAGGCTAATTAAATTTGGAATTAAAAATATATTTGTTATAGAATCCTTCTTTACTATTCAAGGCGAAGCTAGGGCATTAAGTTGGATTAAAAATGCAACAAGAAAAGGTATGAAAATCCATATTTGGGTACCTGTTTTTTATAATGGTACTTCAAAAACTTGGGTAAATCCTATTAAAGATGGAAAGTTAAATCAAGCATTTTTCGATACTATAATAAGTAAATCAAGAAAATATGCTGCAATAGATGGTGTGGTTGGAATTCATCTTGATTATTTAAGATATCCTGGAACTGCTTACAAACATAAGTACAGTGGTGGAAGTGGTGCTGATGCAGTAACTGAATTCACTCGCCAATTATCAGTAGCTGTTAGGAAAGTTAAACCAAATATTGTTGTTTCTGCAGCTGTAATGCCTGAAACATCACTTAATCCTTATTATTATGGTCAAGATATTCCTAAACTTGGTAAACATTTAGATGTAATCATTCCTATGATATATAAAGGAAATTATAATGCAAAAACCCCTTGGATTAAATCAACAACTGATTGGTTTGTTAAAAACTCTGGTGGTGCTGAAATCTGGGGAGGATTGCAGTCTTATGTTTCAGATAGTAATATTAATAGATTATCTGTATCTGCTTTAACTGCTGATACTAGGGCTGTTTTTGATGGTGGTGCACCAGGAGTAGTTTTCTTTAGATGGGGTTTAACTAATTTCTTTAATTTGTTTGGACTTTAGTGGTTTTAATCTATTTATTTTTTTTTAATTTTTCTTATTTTTTAAATTTTCTTATTTTTTATTTTTTATTATTTTATTTTTTATTATTTTATTTTTATTATTTTATTTTTTTTATAATATAAAAATAAGGTATTATAAGGCAAGTATAGCTAATTTTACGTGTATTCAGCACTTGTTTTTTTTTATTTTTTATTTATTTTTTTAGACTCTTTTTATTTTTTTAAATTTTTTTATATTTTTTTATTTATTTTTTTAGACTTTCCTATTTATTTTTTTTAAAATTTTTCATTTATTTTCATTATTTTATAATTTGTCATGATTAATCATAAAATTTATATATGTAAAAATCATATTATAAATTAATAATATAATTAATAAAGAAATTTTAAACAATTAAAATTTTTTATTAAATTTTGTATATTATTATACTGTGTTATTATATTAAATTAATAAATTATATGAACTAAAATTAGAATATTTAGAATATGAACTAAAATTATAATTATAATTGTCTGATTAATCAGATTATTAATAAATAGAGTTGATAATAATGGACGAATCTAGTAAAACGAATCAAATCAACAAATTAAATGATAAAAATCAAATTGTTTCTCCTAATTCTGAAGTCATTGAAAGAGCTTTAGTTAAAGATTGGGATAAAGAAATCCAAAAAGGAGAAGACATGGAAAAATATTGGGCTCTTGAAGCTGAACAGTTTGATTGGTTTAAAAAGTGGGATGAAGTCCTTGATGAAAGTAATAAACCTTTCTATAAATGGTTTGTCGGTGGAAAAATCAATCTTGCTCACAATGCTGTTGATCGATGGATTGATACTAATAAAAGAAATAAAGTAGCTATTCTCTATGCTAATGAGCTTGGAGAAGAAGTTAAAATTACTTACTATGAACTTTATAGAGAAGTTAATAAAATGGCCAATGCTCTTAAAAAGCTTGGTGTTAAAAAAGGTGACAGTGTTTCATTGTATTTACCAATGTGTCCACAACTTGTAGTTTCAATGTTAGCTTGTACAAAAATTGGTGCTATTCACAGTGCTGTTTATTCTGGACTTTCTTCTGTAGCTATTGTTGAGCGTATTACTGATATTAATTCTAAAGTTGTTATAACTGCAGATGGAACTTTTAGAAGAGGAAAAGTTATAAATCTTAAGCCAGTTATTGATGAAGCAGTATTAGAATGTCCTAGTGTTGAAACTGTAATAGTTATAAATCATACTGGTAGCTATGATGATGGTGCAAATCTTAATGAAAATGAAGTGTTATATAATGAAATTATTGAAGATGAATCTGATATCTGCCCAGCTGAAATGACAGATGCTGAAGATCCATTATTTATTTTATATACTTCTGGAAGTACTGGTAAACCAAAAGGTGTTTTACATACAACTGGTGGATATATGGTTGGTATAGCTACTACTCTTCGCAAAGTATTTGATATTCAAGAAGATGACCTTTGGTGGTCTACAGCTGATGCAGGCTGGATTACAGGTCATAGTTATACTATTTATGCTCCCTTACTTCTTGGTTCAACCACTCTTATTTATGAAGGTGCTCCAGATTTCCCAGATGCGGGTATTTGGTGGAAAGTTATTGAAAGATATGGTGTTAGTAAATTTTACACAGCCCCTACAGCTATTCGTCACTTAATGAGATATGGTGATGAATATCCAAATAGTTATAACCTCAATTCTCTTAAGGTTCTTGGAAGTGTAGGTGAACCAATTAATTTTGAAGCATGGAAATGGTTCTATGAAGAAATTGGAAACTCTAAAGCTCCAATTATGGATACTTGGTGGCAAACAGAAACTGGTATGCATATGATTTCTCCAATACCTGTTGCTGATTTAAAACCATGTTCTGCTACAAAACCTCTTCCAGGGGTTCATGTAGCTATTGTGGATGAAGAAGGAATTGAAGTCGAAACTGGTAAAAAAGGATATTTAGCTATTACAAACCCATGGCCTGCAATGTTTAGAACTCTTTACAATGATGAAGAAAGATATAAAGAAGTTTATTGGAACTTTTTCTCTAATCTTCTCTATAAAACAGGAGATATGGCTAGAATAGATGAAGAGGGTTATGTTTGGATAGAAGGCAGATCCGATGATGTTTTAAAGATATCTGGACATAGAATGGGTGCAGTTGAAGTTGAAAGGGCATTTAATAGCCATCCTGCAGTCAATGAAACTGCAGTTATTGGTAAAGAAGACGAAGTTAAAGGACAAGTAATTAAAGCATTTTTAATCCTTAATGAAGGTCATGAATTGGATATGTCATATGGAGAAGGAGATGTTACTCTTAAAGATGCATTGAAAATGCATGTTAGACATGATCTTGGGCCAATAGCTGTTCTAGGTGAAATAGTATCTGTAGATTCTCTTCCAAAGACTAAAAGTGGAAAGATTATGAGAAGAATTCTTAAAGCACAAGAAGATGGTGAAGATTTAGGCGACACCTCTACTTTAGATGATTTATAGAATTTTTTCTTTATTTTTACTATTTTTTTCATTTTTTATTTTTATTTTATTTTTTTAAGTTTTATTTTTCTATTTTATTTTTTTAGTTTTATTTCATTTTTTATTTTTAAGTTTTATTTTTCAGTTTTATTTTTTTCATTTGATTTTTTATTTTAAAATTTTAATTAATTAAATTATTTAATAATAAATTAATATATATAATTAATAAAAAATTATATATATAAAAAATATATTAGAATTTAAGAAAAAAGGAAAAGTATATAAATAAAGAAAAACATAACATTATCTAATGTAAAAAAAATGGTTGAAAAAGATTTCATTAACTTCAAAATAAATTCCAATAGATCTTTTTAATTTTAATAAAACTTCTATATAATTCATAATATTTAAGTTTTCATTAAAATTTAAGTTTTCAATTAAATAAAAAGAGCTATTAATTGAAAAAATTACACTAAAATATATTTTTTTGTAAAAATATATGTTTTTTATCTATTTGGTATATATGTATAAGTGAATTTATGATGAATTATACAATTTACTAATAAACTTTTTAAATTTATAATTTATTAGTATTTTTCATTTTTCACAAATACTGATTTGAAGTTTAGATGAAGTTTTATTTTTTTTATAAAAATGTTTTTTAGTATTAGAACTTAGTTATTAGAAATATTTATATAGTATAAGAGATAATATATAATATTCAATTAAGGATTTTAGTATTTAATTAAAAATTATAATTTTATTAAATCATTTTAAATAAAGATTTATATCTATAATTGTCTATATTGAATACAAATACTTAAAAAAGTTTTAAAAGTTCTTATAATATAAAAAATATTGTTGAGCCTGATTATAGATGAGTGGAGAGTTTATATTACTGTAGAATTTATATTTAATAAATGAGTTTTGATTAGTGTATTAGATCATTTTATTATTTTGTTTATGTTTTATTATTAATTAAATAATTATTAATAGAATGCTATTTAGAGCAAAATTATAATTTTATTAATAATTATAACAAATAATAGTAATTATAATAAAATTATAATAATTTATAATAATTTGATAGATTATTTAATAAAATTTGATTGACTATTCAATAAATTATATTAATGATAAAGAATATAATTTATTTTATTATAAAATTATTAGATAATTATAATATAATAATATATAGAATGCTAATGGTTTGAAATTTATTTATAATAATGATTTAAAATTATCTACAATTTAAAATTATTTGTAATGTTTTACTTTAACTTGATTTATAATAATTTTATATCAACAATTATGCAATTATTAATTTTATAACAATAAATAAACTAAAGAGGAATAATATAATGGCAGCACATAAATTGAAAAAAAGTATATTAAGTCTTTTTAGTCCATCAGATGGTGGTACTATTAAAGATTCGGTTGAAGATAAAAGTAATTTTTTAAATTCATTTAATTTTGAAGTTTATTCAATAGCTAAATTATTAACAATAGCTATGCTTCTATTCACTTTGGTATTTGTTTCCTCTTTTTCAATTGATTCTGTTAATGCTGCCGATACTACTATACAGAATACAACTGATACAATAATTAATGAAACTATTAATGATCCTACAAATTTCACTGAAATTTATTTAAATGAAGGTAACTATTCTGTTAGTGAAACGATTACTATTGATAGAGCTATTACACTTATTGGTAATAGTAGTGATAAATCTAAGGTTGTTATTAATGGTAAAGGAGTAACTAGTATTTTCAATATTACACCTACTGGTAATTTAACTTTAATTAATATTACTTTTGCTAATTGTTTTGCTAATAGTGCTAATGGTAATAATGGTGGTGCTATCTTTAATGATGGTGGTAATTTAAGTATTATTAATTGTGCATTTGAAAATAATTATGCTGATGGCGATGGTGGTGCTATTTATAGTGCTAATGGTATTGTCAATATAAAGGATTCTAAATTTGTAGGCAACAATGCATCTAATGGTGGTGCAATTGCAAATTTTGAAGGTGGTAGTTTTACTATTATTAACTCTACTTTTACAAATAACTCTGCATTCAACATGGGTGGAGCTATAGCTAATATTAAAAGTGAGGATGTTTTCACAGTTATTAATTCTACTTTTGAAAATAATATTGCTGGTAGGTTTGATGAAGAGGGGCTTCCTATTTTTTATACTAATGAAAGTAATGTTTATACTTTTTATGGTTTTGGTGGAGCTATAGCTAATTATGATTCTGATTATGGGTTTGAGATAATTAATTCTAATTTCACTGGTAATTTAGCAGCTATTAATGGTGGAGCTATATATAATGATAAGATTGCTTATATGAACATTAATGAATCTAGGTTCTTTAATAATAGTATTTATATTACAGTTGAAGATATTCCTTTTGGTGCAGATGATAGAGCTTGGGACGGATTAGGTATTGGTGGTGCTATCTGTAATTTAGAAACTGAAATGTCTATTTATGATTGTAATTTTACGGATAATAGTGCTTACTTCTGTGGTGGCGCTATTTTTAATACACTTGCTAGTTTAATTATAAATAAATCTAATTTTAATTATAATTCTGTTAAATATGAAAATGAAACTGAAGATCCTGATGAGGAATTGTATTGGTATTACAGAAACGGTGGTGCTATTAATAATGTAAATGCTAGTATAGCTATTTATAATTCTAATTTTAATTATAATTCTGCTTATTATGGTGGTGCTATTGATAATTGGGCGGGGGATATGAATATTACTAACTCTAATTTCACTAATAATTCTGCTGCTTTTGGCGGAGCTGTTATTAACTGGAATGAAGAAACTGATGAGAATACAGCGAATATGATTATCAAAGGTTCAGAATTCATTGGTAATACTGCTAAGTTTGATGGTGGAGCTATTGAAAATTATCGTGGTAATAATCTTACAATTGATAACTGTTTATTTGAAAATAATACTGCTAATGGAATAGGCGGTGCTATTGATTTTGTAGAATCTGTAGGTACATTTTTAATTATAAATTCTATATTTAATAATAATAGAGCAAATAATAACTCAGCTTATGATGAGGTTAATGAAGGATATTCTGGTTATGGTGGTGCTATAGCTAATTATGATTCTTCTGGTATTGTGATAATTAATTCTACTTTTACTAATAATTCTGCTTACTATGGTGGGGGAGCTATTTATAATTATGGTGGTTCAACTGTAATTATAAATGGTTCTAATTTTACTAATAATTTTGCTGAATATGATTCTGGAAATATTGAGGATGAAGAACTTTGGGCTAAAGGTAATGGTGGTGCTATCTTTAATGAAGGTATTGAATCAGGTGATTTAACTGAATTAATCATTATTAATTGTAATTTCATTAATAATTCTGCTTCTTGTGGTGGTGCTATTGATAATAAAGCAGCTAATTTAATTGTTATTAATTCTAATTTTACTGATAATGTTGCATTTTATTGTGGTGGTGCTATTGAGAATTGGATTGGAGGAAGTATTAATATAACTGGTTGTAATTTTACTAATAATTCTGCTGGTGATTGGGGTGGTGCTATTGAGAATTATAAAGGTGGAGATTTCTATATTTATCATTCTATTTTTATAAATAATCGTGCTCATGGTCAAGGTGGAGCTATTGATAATTATAATAGTCCTGGTGAACTTTATATTGAGAACTGTACCTTTGAAAATAATTATGTAGCTGATCAAAATTAT
>WRCI01000049.1 GCA_009784145.1 Methanobrevibacter sp. | reverse complement strand
ATTGTTTTTAATCTAAATGGCATAAAATAATTTTCTTCATATAATTTTAATCCGATACGTTTCATTCCATAGTAAGTATATTCTATCAAATTAGCGATTATTATAAAATCTTCATTATCATATTCTTCTGATAATTTAAAATATTTTTCTATATCATTTCTACTGATATTTATATGGCCACATAATTTTTGATTATATTTTATTTTTGTATTTTTATTTTGGAATTTATTATTGGTATATGGTTTTACATGAACAAATGTAACCCAAATATCATTATCTGTATGTTTATATATTGCGGTAATTATTATTGGCTTATTAATACATTTATTTTTTAATTTTGATAAAACATCCCTGAAAAAATTCTTTTTCGCTAAAATTGGATTATTTTCTCTATTCGTTACTTTCATTTTCTAATAATTCAGATTCTTTTTCTTTTTTTAATTCAAAAAGTGTTTTTTCATTGAATTTAAAATACAATGGTCCTTGAACAGATTTCCAATTATAGCCACTTTGCTTTAATAATTCATCTGCTAATTTACTTAATGAATAATTATTTCCATTATATTCTATCTCATTGTCATTTATTACTTTGCATTTGATATCTTCATCTCTTGTATAGATTAATTCAGAACCTATTGGAATATCTACATAACTAAAAGAAAATCTTTTTTTGTACAGGCTCTTCTATTATGGTTCCTTTTTAGTCAATCACTTCATTATTTAATTTAATTTGCACCTGATATTTTTAGTGCAGCTACAGCTCTTTCTGGATCCATTTCAAAAAATTCTCTATTGCTCCTAATTCTATAATCTGAAAAAGCATTATGAATCAATTTTTCGATTTCTTTATATTTATTTGTTTCAATAGCAAAATAAAATCTAAATGGTGTTGGTACAGATGTATTATCCAGTGATTTTATTCTATCCTCAATAGTTTCTTGGTCTGTAATGCCAATTTTTATAATTTCAGGCATCGAATCATTTGTTAAAATATACACTTTTCCCATGATTGCACTCCACTCCACAAATATAATAACAATTTTACTATATTTTGTAAAGAAATTAATATGTTATTTCAGGTTAATTAAATGACGTATAACGTAATTTATGTGAAGTACTAGCTTATAGTACTTATCTTCTATTTATTTAAACCCAATTTTGACTAAAATAATATTGTCGCAACCTGTATCACCGTTGTATTTTTTATCTCATATTCTTTACCATTTAATATACAAATATCTACGAAAAGAACTTCACCTCCTATTCCAGCAAAAAATGCTTGAATATAAGGTACATTATCTTTCTCATAATAATATGGATATGTACCATATAAAAAAGAATGATTTGAAGCAGGTAGTAATCGTTTTAATTTTACTTTATAATTCTGAATATCATTTAATTTTGTCACAAGACTATTATAATAGAATATTCCACTAAAAAATTCTAATGTTAATTGAAATAAAAGAAAATCAATTGCTTTATTTGGTAAATATGAAAAATATGATATATAACTTTCCCCATTATTATCAACATAATGTGAAACAGTTGTCGAATAACTACTAGTATCAATATATTCTAAGTTCTCATATAACACAACATCATTTAAACATTGAATATTTTGAAATTTATTAAATATATATTCAAAAGTTGAATTTTTACTATTTATTAACTCATTGTAAATATCTATAACATTACAATCAGAAGGTTGAATATTTTTTCTGGCTTTAATAGTTACAATTTTCTTTTCTTCCGTTTTTTTATTTTCATCTGGCATTTGATTACTATTTTGATATTCATAAATAATATTATTAAACGGCATTACTTCTTCTTTTTCATTATCAGAAGTATAAAATGCTGATGGATCATGTAAGTAGGCTTCATAAAGATTAGCTGTCTTATATAAACTAATTTTTTTTTCAAATGAACATGGCATAATACCATACCCATATAGAGATTTATCTATAAATGTTATAAACTGTATACATCGCATTACCATAGAATTCGATGGAAATTTACTATGGTTCAAACCAATTATATAACATAATCCTTCAATACAAGTTAAATATTTTTCAATACCATCTTGTACACTTTTAGGAAGTTTTAATAAGTCTATACCTGCTATTTCTGAATAATATCTTATAAGAATATTTTTATCATAACATTGTTGGTTTATTTTTGCGAGTACTTTGTCAGTAGTTTTTCTTGCTTCAAGAACCATATTATTGAATATATATTTTTCTGGATTTAATAATCGAGAACCAATAAAACAAATTATCAGAATAACTATTCCGGTAATTAATGTAGTTAATACAGATTTTGTAATAAATCCAACAATTGCACCAGCAATAATCCCTATTATTATATAACGCATAAACCAATTCCTTTTTAGGTTTTCAATATACTTCATATTTTATTTATCAGATATTGTCAATCTCTATGTGAAATTAGTATATTTTGAGTCTACTCTTTTTTTATTTTACACTATTGATAATTTTGATATTTCAATTAATATTATATTGGAGGATATTTATATGTTAGATACAAAAAATACAAATCCACTCATTAATGGTGTAGCAGTCTGGACATTTCCTGGCTTTAGAGTAACTGCGAATGATCACAGACTCCCAGATGTAGTTCCATCAATTGATGATATATCCCTTCAATTTGTCAAATGGCGTTTTGAAATATTCGCAGCAAGCAGCCGCCATTTATTTCGAGTAAACTCTGATAAAACTTTATCACCCACACCATATTTATCTGTATATAGCGAAAGTGAAGGGTGTGTAATTTCAAGAGAAGAAGCATTTGCCTCCATTTCTGCATAAACCAAGTCAGTTGCTTTATTATAAAAAATATTTAAATTTTCTATTATTATTAAATAATCATCTGTAGCCTCTTGATTAGTGATTTCATAATTATCAATACCTTCTTGAAGACAAAGTAATAACTCAAATAATTCATTACCACCAAATATTTCTTTAGCTTCATACATTTGTCTGACGTTAAGTCTTATTTCTCCTATAAAACCATTGCTCATTTTTATATTAATTATAATATCACGGTAACCAGTCAATGATGGCTGCTTCCATCTATCAATTGCTCTAATAGTTTCATCTTTTTTAATAATTTCTTCTGCTGATTTTATCATAGATCCAATGTCTTCAAATACAATGGTATTTGATAATATGTCCAACATTTCATTAAAAGGCCAATGTTGATTTCTATGCCTTTCTTTGATATGTTCTTCACTTAATATTTGATCACATTTTTCATTCATTTTATTGTTATCCTTTAATATCCATTATATAAGAAATATTACCAATAGAAATTATAATTGCATTTTTATTAATTTTTGAAAAATTATCAATAAATATGTATGCATCTTGTGGGAAAGGCTTTTTTTGATTTACAATTTCATTTATTGTAGAATTTCCATAAAATATAGGAGCTATATTTCTACTCTTTATCTAATCATCTACACAATTTATATTACTTCTATTAATATTCAACAAATAATAATCCATTATTTTCTCCTTTTTTATACTAGCATTCTTATTTAAATTTGCCAAGGCTCAAATGACGTATAACGTTAAAGATTGGCGACGGTTTGACAGCCCGAATAAGCAAACCGCAGGCTTGCAGGGCTGGCAAACTGTGGTGGAGCAAAATACCGCAGAGGGCGTAAGCCCGAACGGTGTTTTGCGGAACCCAAAAATGCCGAACAGGCATTTTTGCGCTAATCGTGTGTTAAGCGCAGTACACATTTATTCTAAATTCCATTTTATTGGGTAATTTCCAGATGACATATAATTTGCACCAATCTTCATTAAAAATTCTTGTAATGGTTTATAAGGAATTCTTTTTAATTTTCCAAAATTTGTATCTTCATTATAATCATGATTTTCTGATTCTTTTCTGCCATAACTTTCCGAATCCAGACTAATGCCTTTTTTTAATTTATCTTTTCCACGATTACTTAATATTGCAGGAGTTTCAAAATCGCCAAACCATTTACCACCAGAATCAATTAAACGTTTATCCCTTGCTTTGATACATTCAATCATTGGAAAAATTGCACAATTCATTATAGTTGGGCATGCAAACAACGATTCATTTGTTATCCGTTTCATTCTATAGCAGAGCAATAAAAGAAGATCGTAATCCGGAAGAACATTTTTAATAGTTACTTTTTGAGTTAATCTTGCCGATGGCTCTCTTGGAGTAGGCGGAATTTTCATTTCAATATCAATTGGATCTAAATAAATCATTTTTAGTTCTAATCTCAAACCATTTATATGCTTATAATCAGGATAACCTTCTCTTTCACCTAATAAACCTTCATGTTTTAGAATTTTCTTGTTTTGGAATAATTCCATATCAGGAAATAAAATATCAAAATTTGGTAAACATGCATCGACTAAAGTACCAGTAATTGTACCAATCTGTGAGGGTTCAAAATTCTTAAGAATCTCTACTGGTAATTTTAATATATTCAGTTCTCTACCAATGAATCCTGAGACATCAGCCAATACTTCTTTAAATTTAAAATCATTTATCATTATTTACCTCAATATCAGAAATTATCTCGCTAGCAGCTTTTTTATAAACGAGTGATAATAGAAAAAAATCATTTAAGTTAAGGAATTGGTTTAAATTCTCAATCTTGGATATAAATGATTGAGGTTTCTTTAATAAAAGTGAGACATCTTGTTGGGAATACTTGCAATTCTGTCTTAATTCTCTTAAATAAGCTATTAATCTGACATACTTGTCCAGCATATTATATTATCGGTGATTTATAAAAATATACTAAATTTGTTATATGTATACTAATTTATACACATAGCTTTAATTGATAAAAGTAGTTGACATTATAAATATTCTAATTTAGAATATTTATACATTTTATAGACACTCACTTTAAACTATGGAGGAATAAAATTGAATAGTGAAATTGACATTGATGAAAAGGAAATAATAAATTCTATCTTAAAGATAGAGGAAATAATTCTAACATCTTCTTCTTCAGATGTTCGCATAGAATTATTCAAATTAATTCTCTGTAAATATTACCAAAATTCCATTCATGAAAATGTAAGTGAGCTAAACGATTTAAACGCCTTATTATTAAAAGCTATTCTTAAATTTCCAAATATTGAATTAGAACCGCAATTTTCAATTGATAAAATTTTAGCTTTGGAATGTTACAAATATTTAGATAATATAAATATTAATAGTTATTCTATCATTGAACACATTTTTGAATTTATATCAACACAAAATTCAAAAGCAAATAAAGGTCAATTTTTTACACCGCGTTATGTTATAGCAGAACTTATAAAACCCATTTTACCATATGCCGCGAATTCTATCATAGCAGATATTGCCTGTGGTTCAGGTGGCTTTCTTGCATCAATTGCAAATAATATATCAGAAAATTCAAAATATTTCGGTTTTGACTTCGATCCGATGGCTATCTTAACAGCAAATATTCTTTCCACAGTACTAGGAAAAAAAATTACTTATACAAAATGCGATAGCTTAATACAGACAAATTTATTGTTCGAAATAAGCCAAATAACAATTGAGAATTTTATGAGATTAATCATTCCTAAATTTTCTGGATTTGATTTAATTATAACAAACCCACCTTTTGGTGGTTCAATTACAGATAAGAACATTTTATCAGGGTATACAATAAATAAAAACAAATCAGCAAAAAGAGACATTCTTTTTATAGAAAGATGTCATCAATTACTAAAAGTTAATGGATTATTAGTAATTGTTTTACCATCCAATATATTTTCTGATGTAATTTTTGAATATCAACGTAAATGGATTTTAGAGCATTTTGATATAAATACTATATTATCTCTTCATCGTGATACTTTTTTACCTCATACACATCAAAAAACTAATGTTATTTATGCAAATAAAAAACAAATTAAATCAATTGATAAACAAAAAGCAATAAATTTTATTATTTCAGAAAGTTCGGGTAAAGATAATAAAGGCAGATTGTTGAGAAGTGACAATCTAATTAACTCTGATTTATCTGAAGCTGTTAAGAATATTAGTTTTTAGGAGGAGTAAAATGGCAATAAATTTTAAACAATATATTTCAACTCTGGATGATCAGTACGTTCTATTACCTGAAAGATATGACCCAAGAAAAAGTAAAAAAACTTTAGGTATTCCACTTTTGGATATTATATCAATAGAAGAAAGGATTATTAATTTTAAAAAATGCAAAGAACAAAAGTATATTTTGTTAGATACGTCAAATTCCAATAGTGGTTTTGTTGAATCAAATAATGATGATTTTAATAAACCTTTTGGAAGTAACAAAAAAATTATATCTCGAAATAGTGTAATCATTTCAAGATTACGTCCATATTTACGACAAATAGGGTTTATTGATGAAAATATTGTTCCAGAAAATTATTTTATATTAGCAAGTACCGAATATTTTGAGCTTATTTCAAAGACAAATGAGAGTATTGCATTTATAATTCCATTTTTATTATCAAAGCAAATACAAGAATATTTACAAATATCTGTAGAAGGTGGTAATCATCCAAGATTTAAAATTAATACTTTATCGAGTTTGTATATTCCTTATGATGTTATTGATAATAGAAATACTATATCAGAACAAATAGTAGATTATATAAAAAATATTAGAATATCATATTCATTATTGAATAAAACATACGAATTATTTTCAAAAGTGTATTGCGCTTAACGTTTAAGGTAACTGACGTTTTTGCTGTTGCGATAAAGGAAAACGAAGTTTTCCAGCAACAGCAAAAATGTGGCGGAAAAAAATTGCACAAAGGGCGACAGCCCGACTGCAATTTTTTGTAGCCCGAGCCGCCGAAAGGCGGCGAAGCTGTTACCGTGTGTTATGTGACGTTTTTGCATTTTTCCATTTCTTCATAATAGTTTATTTTATTTACTACCTTTACTTGTATTACATTTTTTACATAATAGAGCAGCATTTTCTAATATAGTTTTTCCTCCTTTACTCCATGCTTTTATATGATCTATTTCAAATTCGTCAAATGAATGCTCTTTTTTACAAGACGGACACAATTTTTTACCTTTTATTGTTCCATTTTCAAGTTGTTCATACAAGATTTTTTTATCATCTTTTGTAAAAAACCTTTTACTGTCAAGTCCAGTAATATCATAACAACAAAGCAGTTCTTTGTAAAAGCTTTCTTTTGATGGTGCATTTGATAATTCACCATTGGCATTATATTCTTTAAATAAATCTACAATACTACCTGAATTTAATTTCCAAGTATCTAAAATACTTTGATTATTTGTATTTTCTAATACAATTTTAGCAAGAACAAACCAGTCTTTAGTTTCATATTTTCCAAAAATTGCAAAAGTATCTTCTACAAGTTTATCTATTTGCTTTTTTAAGCCATTTACAAATGAAATATCGCGGTTATGTTTAAAATAATCTTCTATTGATTGTGTAAAAAGAGATAAAGCCTTAATACAATTTTCGCCACGAATACCACTACCAAATATTTTTTCTTCGTTTTGTGATGTATTAATTCCCCAATTTCCGAATTCTTCTACAAAAATACCTTGATAAAGAGCGTTCATAATTTCAAATTCCTTAAGCGGAATTGCCGTTGTGTTGATACGGCGAAATGTTTCTATTTTTTCCTGTTCTGTTCCACTGCATACAAGTACAGGCATTTGATAATTTTCAAAAGTACTTTCTTCCATGTGATCTATAAAAAAGTTATGAACTGCGCCTTCTAAATAATTTGCGTCTTTATAAAGACGCATAACAGTTATACGCTGTTTTCCGTCTAAGACGTCATAAGTTCCATTGGAATTACTCCATAAGTAAATTGCTGGAATAGGAATTTTCTTTTGAATACTGTCAAGTAAATGTTTAGCTTGTGCATGATTATAAATATATTTACGTTGCATATTTATATTGGTAAAATATTTTTTATCATCGAGAAAATCTTTTATTGTTCGAATTTCTACTTTGTATTCCATTATTTTGCCTCTCTGCGTTTTATAAATAGCCTTTTAAAAACTATTTTATATTTTCCATCTTGAATAAGACTTACACCCCACATATTTACAGAATAATGTCCTGTGCCACCTTGTGATCTATAACCTTCAATAAAAGCTTTTCCGAGTTGGTTCATACCTGGAAGATTTTCTTTGCTGTCTGCTGTTCCAATAATTTCAAATTGCTCTGGACAATATTTTTCTAAAAATGTAATTGGAACACCCATAACACCGAAATAATTATCTGGAATTAATTTAACTTGCGGAATATCTATCGCATCATAATTATCATATTTAGTAAATTGCGATAAATCTTGTTTATGTAATACCATAGGTTTATGCCTTTTGATAATATCCAAATTTGTATACCAGCAAGCCATTGTACGCCCTAAAATAACACCGTTTTTAATAACATAACCGCTACCTTCTTTATTTTCACGAACTAGCCTATGTTGATGTGCTTCAGGTATTTTAAAATAAGTATCTGTTCCTAAGGGTTTAAAACCCAGCCAAACTTTATCCTCTTTTATTAATTTAAACATTTCTTTATATGTAATTGCATTTGGATTACCAATAATTAAAAATTTCTTTTCATATTTTACTAATAATTCTAAATATTCTTTAAATAATGAAAATGGCGGATTTGTTACAACTATATCTGCTTTTTCCAAAAATTTAATACATTCGTTACTTCTAAAATCTCCATTGCCTTTTAATTCTTTTTTTATTGTTTTGCCTGTAGATGGTTTATAAACCCAATAATGAGCTGTGCCTTTTTTATCATCTTCTGCACTTTCAAATAAATCATTTTCTTCAAAAAGCGTTAACTGCCCAAATTGACGATTTGCGTTTGAGTAGTTTGTGAAAATTGCTTCTTTTAAACCTAATTTCTTACTCCATTTAACAAAAAATTTGAAAAAATTGCTCCAAGTAGGGTCATCGCAATTGCAATAAATTGTTTTTCCCATAAAATGGTTGAAATCATATTGAGAAATTTCATTTTCAATATCTTCCATAAGAGTGTAGAATTCATCATTTTTTGCCGTTTTTGCACTTGAAAGCGTTTTTTGTGCCATAAATTATTTTACCATATATATAAAGAAAAAACAACCTTTAATTTTCTCTATATTTTTTGGGATCATATTCTGTTTTCTTTGCAAAAATGTCACATAACGTTCAAGGTAACTGACGTTTTGCGGTTGCGTATAAGGGCTTGCTTAGCAAGACCAGCAACCGCAAAATGTGCTGGAATGAGGCGTGGGAGGCGAAGCCGACCTAGCCGAATGTAAGCCGGACCGCCCTAACAGAGCGGCGAGCAGTTACCGTTTGTTAGGCGACGTTTAGTTGTGTTTATTTATACTCAATTAATGTATTATGTGCTTTAGAATATAATTGCTCATATGACTTAATTTTTATTTGATAATTCAAGAACTTGGTATCCTCTCTTTTCAGAATTCTATCACAAGATGTTCTATCTGTAATAAACAATGCCAGATTTGGTGTTAGTGGATAATATAATTCTATTCTTTTTGGCACGCTATTAATTTTGTAATTAGCACGAATATTAATAATAGGTTGATCACTTGTCATTAATTCATTGTCACTCTCAAAAAAATAAATATTACTTTTTGAATGCATCCAATTTCCAATACTTTCAGCAATAATTAGTCCAAAAATTCTTGAGATTGTTTCTGGATTAAAATTCCCTTTAATTTCATCAGGAGTAGGTATATAGTTAAATCCTTCTTGAAGGTTCCTTAATGACTTCTTAGTTCGTGTATATTGCAATCCAATAAAATATGAAAAATTAGCCCTATAATAATCATTTTTTAAAAATGCTAAATCTCTTTTGTATACATTTTCAAGGATAGGATCAAACATATTTTCAATAAAGTTATGATAATTTTCCAATCCATTTTTCCTTGATATATCTGAATGCTCACTAAATAGTCTGTAATTAGCAAGTATGTCCATCAACACAGGTAAATTTTCTTTTGGAAATATTTTCAATGCTGTATAAATAATTTTTTCCTCTGTTTCATTCAATCTGTCTACTTCATAAAAATAAGTTTCATTTCCAATGTTTACAAGTGATGTTTGAAATATCTTTTCGTTCATTTTGCACCATATTTTATTATCCTGTGTCCAAGGTTTAAGATATTTCCTCCACACATAATGCTGTTTCTTTTTTATTTTATCCATACTTCAATTTTACTTAATATGACTCAATATTTCAAGGATTCCCATAAAAATCTATCTCTAAATGACGCCTAACGTATTATATGCGAACTTCACATAATTATCTTCTGCTGCATAAAAAGCGAACTTCGTATAATTTTCACTATTTGATATAACACGAAGTAAAGGTTCGTGTTATATCAAAAAACAATTGTT